>SUYY01000031.1 GCA_015060205.1 Bacteroidales bacterium | reverse complement strand
CCTCCACAGAAGACTTCACCGCCTTCTGGAACCTTACATTTCCGTCATACGAAGAGCCGTCAGCAAGGGTCATCGACACACCGGACGGAGACAGGACGAGGCTCCCGTTCTTGAGGACGGAATAACTGATTTCTCCGCCTGAAACTGAAATCTTAGCATTGAGGGTTCCGTCGGGAGAGGCAAGTTCGAAGTTCTTTGGTGCAGCATGCAGACTCATGCAAAAGAGCGATGCGGCGATTGTAATTAGAAGATTGCGTATCATAAAAGTATTATTTGTCTGTAACTTCAAGTTTCAATGTCTGGAGTGTACTGCTGTCCGGTCCGATCATGATTTCAAATTCTCCCGGCTCAAGAGCCAGTCGGGGAGCACCTGTCTCAAACGGATCCACATAGTACCATGAGAGCATGTCAGGTGTGACCTCGAATGCGACCTCGACGGTCTCTCCGGCCTTTATATGAACCTTCCTGAATGCCTTCAGTTCCTTCACCGGACGGGTCATCGAAGAATATACATCATGGATATAAAGTTGGACGGTCTCGTCTGCATCTCGCGAACCGGTGTTGGCTACCTTTACTGAAACTGTCACAGAACCGTCCGAAGGCATGGTATCCGCGCTGAGAGAGAAGTCCTTATATTCAAAAGATGTGTAACTCAGACCATATCCGAACGGATAAAGAGGGCTGTTCGGGCTGTCCATATAACTGCTGCTGAACCGCTTGTATGAATCAATCTTTGCAGGACGGCCCCCGACCTTCATATTATAATATATAGGAATCTGGCCGACATTACGAGGGAATGTCATTGTCAGTTTTCCGGAAGGATTCACCTTTCCATATACTACGTCCAGAATGGCATCCGCTGCCTCACTGCCTCCATACCACACGTCAAGGACCGCGGCCATATTCCTGTCTTCCCATTCCAGAGTCATAGGACGACCTGAGAAGAGGAGGAGCACCACCGGCTTGCCTGTCTTCACAAGAGCCTCCAGCAGACGCTTCTGAGGCTGAGGAATATCCAGACTCGTACGGCTTGAAGCCTCACCGGTCATCCATGCAGGCTCGCCCACTGCCGCAAGCACTACATCGGAGCGTCTTGCCGCACTGACAGCCTCACGGATCATCTCCGACTCACTTCGGGTGTCACGGATATATTTCCTGTTGCGGCACGCTGTCTGTTCCAGGTCTGCATCTTCGAGCATATTGCTTCCCTTGGCAAAGACGAAATCACATCCCGCCTCAGTCATAGCCTCAAGCAGAGACCTGCAGTCATCAAATGCAGCACCCTGCCACGAACCTGTGTATTGTGCGCCGGCATCTGCAAGAGGACCTACCAAGGCCACCTTCCTGCCTTTGGAGAGAGGGAGGACACCGTCATTCTTCAGAAGGACAAACGACTCGGAAGCGATCTCACGTGCTGCCTTACGGTGTTCTTCCGTATATATCCTGTCTTCCTCACAACTGAGGAATCTGTACGGGTCATCAAGAAGTCCCAGTTTCATCTTCGCCTCCAGAATCCTGCGGCATGCCTGGTCGACTGTCTTCATGGACACCTTGCCCTCCTTCACTGAAGCGGCAAGTTCCTCCACATAACCCTCGGTCATCATGTCGGAGTCGACACCTGCATTCAGAGCAAGTTCACTGACAGTCTTCCTGTCGCCGATTCCGTGACGGACCATCTCTCCTACCGCATTATAGTCAGAAACGACGAATCCGTCGAAGCCCCACTGATTGCGCAGAACCTCAGTCATGAGCCATTTGTTTCCTGTTGCAGGTATTCCGTTCACATCATTGAAAGACGACATCACACTCGCGACTCCGGCATCCACCGCCGCCTTATATGGAGGGAAATATTCATTGTACATCCTGGCCGGTGACATATCCGTCTCACGATAGTCTCTTCCCGCCTCGGAAGCACCATAAAGGGCGAAATGCTTCACGCAGGCCAGCACCTCGTCATCATCCTTCAGGTCTCCCTGAATCCCTCGGACCATCGCATCAGAATATACTGACGCCAGATACGGATCCTCTCCTGCACCTTCCACACAGCGTCCCCAGCGGGCATCACGGCATATGTCCACCATAGGATTATACAGCCATGTCAATCCGTCCGAAGAAGCCTCCACGGTGCTTATACGCGCCGCACGTCCCATCGATTCAGGCTTCCACGTAGCGGCCAGCGCAAGCGGAACAGGGAAAGTAGTGCGGTATCCATGAATTATGTCGGCTCCGAACAGAAGAGGTATTCCCAGACGGGACTCTTCTACCGCCATCTTCTGCCACGCCTTGAGTTCCTCCCGGTCATGACGTCCGAACAGACTTCCTACGGCGCCGGAGCGGACCTTTTCAGCCACACCGGTACTCTGCTGTTCTCCTGTCACAGCACCTCGAGGAGCCACAAGGCAGTTCAACTGTCCGAGTTTCTCCTCCAGAGTCATACGTGACATCAGTTCATCGACCTTATTCTTTTCAGGAACACAGGCTGACAGCAGGAAGACTGCAGAAAGCAAGATAGATACGGTCCTCATATTATCGGATATCAATATATATAACTGAACCAGGGGCTATCCACATGGAAGTCTTTCCTTCATTGAATTCGACAGGAACCTGAGTGTAGATATGGAACTCGTCCGTCACATAACTTGCCGCCTCCTTTATCTCCTTGCCGGCAATCTCGATCTCGACCTTCCTGTGGGCTACCACATTCTTGTCATTTGTAAAGAAGGACACCAGAACACCACATCTTCCGTCCTCACCGACAGCGGATGTCACGTATACATCAGGACAGTCAGTCACCTCCGACTTCACCTGAGTGCCGAGATTCACAAGATTCTTCCATGCATACAGTGCATAATACTGAGGAAGAGGTGCTCCTTTATAGAAGTCGAAAAGACCGTTGTACTGCACTCTAGGGCGGGCATCATAGTACATAAGCATATCTGCAGGGCCATCCTGGCATGCAGACATCACGGACGCAAGGAAAGCGGCACCCTTATGGGAAGTCACCACCTCCATGGTCTCCTTCCACTCTGTCGTCCAGTTGGAAAGGTAATTCCACTCATCAAGAATCATCTCCACATCCGAATACCCGTACTTGTCGAGCATGGACTTGATGCGGTCGTTCTTTGCAATGAACTTATCAGGTCCCGAAGCATAGAGGTGATATGAGAAGAAGTCAAGTTCCACCTTATGCTCTGACATATATTTGAGGAAATTGTCTGCCCAGTCATTATTTTCGCAAAGTGCCGGTCCGCCGATCTTGAGATGAGGGAAGCACTTGTTCAGATGGTTGGCCGCTGTCTCATAGAACTTGAAGAAATCAGTGTCTGAACCGTTCCATGTAGGAGACATGTTCTTCTTCCAGCGACCGTCCTTGAAACCGAGGTCAGGCTCATTCCAGATTTCCCAGTACTCGATGTCATAATGGAAGCCGTCTGCCCAGCCTTCTGTGTAGTGACGGATGATATGCTCGCATATCCTGGCCCATTTCTTATAGTCCTTAGGCGGAATCACGCCATATTTCTTGCTCCATTTCTCGATGGACTGTCCCAGACGGTAGAAGACCTTGGTTCCTGCTGCCTGAATGTCGGACAAAAGGGCATCGGTCAACACAAAATCATATGACTTCGGATCGTTCACATCCGCTTCGAAATCCGGGAACACACATGTGATATCCACGGTATGCGCCCATCCCCAATTGATAGGAGCATCATGCAGACGGGCATATGGGAACTGAGCAGCCTTGTATGCCGGGAAATTGGTCGTACTTGAATTCGGATCAGGACTCTGAGGTCCGTTGTTGACGGCATTCATCAGTTTGATCTTTCCCACAGGCTCATCTGCCTTTACAACGATCTGCGCCACTGCAGAGACAGCCGAAACCGCCACACAAAGGGCAATGAGAAACAGTTTTTTTGTATTCATCGTGTCATCAATTATATGTTATGAGTGCTAAATTATAAAAATGCGGGTGCCCAAGCAAGCCAAGGCCCCCGCTTATCTGATTTTTGGTTGAAATATATCGGTTTTTGGGCAGAAATTATAATCACTCTGCGAGTTTGCCGAGATGATACAGAGACCACAGATGATCGTTTCTTTCCCTGAGTGCCTTGCGGAAAGCCCTTCCGGCCTGCAAGTTTCTTCCAAGCGCCTTATATCCGATTCCCTGCATATAATATGCAGCGGCATTCACATCCTGTTCATACGGTCCCCTGTCAAAACTCTCCCAGAATCTCTGGACATAGGTGGTGATTCCAGCCTTTCCTGTCTTCACAATATCCTTATACATGGCCTTCACCGGAGCCTTCGGGTCAAGTTTTCTCATGGCGAGACCCTTTTCGTAATTATATATTCCATCGGCAGGCTTGACAAATACCTCAGAAGCCATCTTATAATATCTTTCTGCATTCTCCTCATCACCGACCTTCTCATATGCAAGACCTATATTATAGTAGACCTGCGCATCGCGGGCATAGTACTCAAGATGGGCATATCCATGATTCTCCGGGTATTCGTTCGCGAGGAGCATATACTTCAGGGCCTCCTGATTGTCTCCCTTGGTCCAGGACTCGAATCCGGAGAGCAGACATACGTCCACATAGATATCATGCAGGTCCTCGATGTGTTCGCGACGGCTGTAGAAACGAGTCTGAAGTTTCTCAAGCACAGGGGCATATTCGCCCTGAAGAATCCTCTGCTTGAGGGCCTTTGTCTCTGAATCATAGCGTTTTTCATAAAGAGCCTCCTTTCCATTGAAAAGATCATATCTTTCAGAAAGAGGTGACTTCACAAATTCCATGATTTCGTCACATTCGGCGAGGAAGATGGCATTGCCGTCAGCATCCGACTCTATGGCCTTCTTATAATATTCTATTGCCTTTGCATAATCCGAAAAGTCCTTATCCTTGTTCTCATTCCTGAACCTCCAGTACCAGCCGAGGTTACGCAGAGCCATGGCGAAATCAGGCTTTGCCTCGACTGCCTTCTCCCAGCATGCAAGAGCCTGGTCCGGCTGCTTGTGATAGTAGAGATTGCCGAGATAGTACCACGTATTGTAACTGTCAGGGATATATTCCAGAGCCTTCTCAAAAGCCTTTATGCTCTCGAGACGGAATGGGAACACATAGTCGATGGTACAGGTCTCCGCTTTTCTGAAATGAGCCAGAGCCTGCTCCTTGTCGCCGGCCTTGTCTGCAAGATAGCCGAGCCAGTACTCTACTGTAGGATATGGCTTGACCGCTTCCGAAGATGTCAGGACATCTGTCATCTCCTTGATGAAGCCGTTATTATAATAGTAGAGTGCGAGTTCAAGATATGACTCCGGCACTCCTCGGAGGAGGGTCTTGAGTTCAGCAGCAGGTTTTGCTCCCAGAAGCACAAGTTCATTGGTTGCATAATAGTTGAGCGGATCGAACTTCACAACCTCTCGTGCCAGAGCAACAGCATCGGACTTTCTTCCGGCATGACGAAGGAGGGTTGTCTTGAGATTTCTGGCATCAATATTCATCCCGTTATAATTCACGGCCATGTCCACTTCCTCAAGGGCGCGCCTGTCGTTTCCAAGCCTTGCAGATATCTGAGCCAACTGATAGTAGGCAGATGAAGCATACTCATAGTCCCATGCCGCCCTATAGAGCGTGTCTATTGCAGGCTCCCATTTTTCCTGAGCCTTGAGTATCAGTCCAAGATTGTACATCGCTTCTCCGTCTGACGGGCGGGTATAATTTGCAGTCTGACGGCTGATAGCCCTGCGGAGATGTTCTGCCGCCCTGTCATAATCTCCCGCCTTGCGGAGAAGGATACCCACCTGAGTATTTGTCCTTACATCACCGGGATCACGGCGCAGCACCTCATTGAAATAGTCCATCGGATCCGTATGTGCCTGATGGAACTGGAGATTACGCATGCCGACATAGAAAAGTTCCTCTGTGTTCTCTATGCTCTTCGGATCCGGGTTCACAGGAAGAAGATCCTCCGGATGAGGCTTGCTCAGGTCATGCTTATAAGGATGATAGTCTATAAGAAGTTCTCCTTCGGCAGAATACAGGCTCATCAGCACCTCTGTAGGTTCGGCAACCTCTGAAGCATCCACCTTGAAATCATCAGCGAAAGGTCTGTCGGGAGACATTGTAGCAACCTTGGAGTAAAGAACCTTGCCGTTATGGGAAACCTCGACTCTTGCATTACGACGGATCTGGGTCACATTGGCAGCGACATGAATGGCTCCGGACGGATCTATATCCATATTGACGGTAGCCTTCTCGTTTCCACGGTTAACATTGTCAAGATCACGTATTCCGTACCAATATGCGGTAAATTCCTTTGTCTCCTGCGGGTTGATCCAGCAGTAGTCAGGCTGGTTGTCGGAATATGCGGCGGTCATAAGTTCCACATAAGGACCATCCGAATCAGTGAGAGTCACACAGTCCCAGGCATGACCGTATGCATGAGGTCCCCAGGTCCAGAACTTACCTCCCTTGTTTATGTTGTGGTTGCCTGCAAGCATGGTTCCTGCGTCGGCTCCGTGGTCATATCCTCCCACAAAATCATCCTGAAGATCATGTATGAAGACTGAATCTCCGGTAAGGGACGGGAGGTTCTTCCACCAACTGATGTCAGTACCCACATAGGCCGGATTGTTCTTGTACGGGGTCTGAGGGACAGGCCAGTGCACATGGCTGAGTTTGTGATGGAACATTCCGAACTCCGTGCACTCAGGGAAGATGATCTGGTAGTTCTCATTCGCATGAGTGGCCACGTTGTTCCAATGAAGCATCGAGTTCCTGTCTATGGAGTTGTTGAAGAAACGTCCTGTGACCTCTATATAGGACTTGTCCGGGTGGAGGGTCAGACCCACGGCCCAACTCATCCTATGACGGTTCTCCACTTCTCCCACCCAGATGGTCTTCGAGCCGTCGCCATTATCTACAAGTTTGAAGTCAATCGGATACTGGCTGGTTGCACGGTGGTGATGAAAGACATTCCATTCCACGCCTCCCGAGATCCAGGCCCCAAGCATACCCACATTTGCCGGCTTGATGACGCTCTGACGATAGAATATCTCATATCCGTTGGTCTTGTCCGTCGCATAGAAAAGACGACCACCGATGTCAGGGAGAACACAGACCTTGACATAGTCATTCTCAAGATAGAGCGCCCTGTGTGCGGAATCCACCTTTTCGATCGTAGGATTGTCATTCATTGCGTACGGGTACACACCTCGTTTTGCACGCTGATAGGCAAAGTCCCTCTCGAAAAGAGGTGCTCTTTCAGGCGCATTCACTCTGTAGGTAGGCAGATTCTCCACTCCTTCCCACATCTTCACCGGTCCGTTCTGTGCCGAAGCGGCCAGAGCGACAAACAGCAGGGTAATAGCATATGTCCTTTTCATTTCACTGATGATGTTAGATTTCTGCTGCAAAGGAAAGACTTTAAACCACACGATTTTTCACAAAAATCCCGACTTATGCAAGATTACTCCCAAATGCAATAAAAATCTCAAAACGCGCAAATAAAATCCCATCAATCGTAACACACACATATATATATTGTTAAATATGCCATTTTTGCCAACAGAATAACATAAAACTGGAAAACACCGATTATGAAAACCAAAATCTATCAGACTCCGGAGATTCAGACTCTGGAAATGCTACACGAAGGAATATTATGTGGCTCCGATACGGCAAATGCCGCAACGGGAGCAAACTGGGGAGTCGAGGACGGCTCCGACGTTGACTTCAATCTATAGGGAGGAGTCGTCATGAAAAGATTCTATATCGCAATCCTTGCCCTTGCAGTCGCATCCGCTTCATGCAACAAGATGGAGGAGATGGACAGCATTGCAGAGAATCTGCCGGAGGCTGAAGTTGCAAACGGCAGGATCCTTTGCGCTATTCCTCAGACCAAGACCGCTCTTGACGGTCTGAATGTGGTTTGGAGCGAAGGGGACGAAATCATGGTGTTCGGAGAAGACAACAGGACATCCGTCTACAAGTTCAGTTCATTCGCTTCCGAGGACGACAAGACTACAGCGATCTTTGAGAATGTGGATCCCAGCGTAAAGGGCAGCCGCAGCGCGGTCTATCCTGCTGCAGCATATGTCGAGGATTCATACAACGGCACGACCGCTCAGATATCCCTCGGCGGAGTTGACGATGTGACACTTTCATCCGGAACTCCTGACCAAGTTCTTTCAAAGGCCATGGTATCGCCGCTTCCTCTTGTCTCGACCCCATCTGAGGGAACCCTCTCGTTCGCAAACCTCTTCGGAGGAGTGATGTTCCGTCCTTATGACTACATGGGCAGCGGCATCCAGATCAGGAAGATAAGAATATCTTCGACAGACGGAAAGGCTCTTGCCGGAGTGGCCACGATCAACCTTGCTGACGGAAAGATAACCGCATTCGAGGGAACGGAGACCGAACTCACCTTCACCTATAATGCGACTTCCATCACTTCTGACAAGGGATTCATCGCCTATATTCCAGCAGGAACCTATGAAGGACTGACAATCACTGCGATAGATGTTTCCGACCGCAAGTTCCCTGTGACTACAGGTGCCGTGACTGTGACGGCAGGTAAGGTGAAGAAACTCTCCCAACTTCCTCTGACAATATATTACGGAAAGACAAACTGCTACAGAGTCGCTCCGGGAACCACATCCCTGGATATCGATGCAACCCCATTCTACACCTACAGAAGCGACTACGATGTCACCAAAGGACAGGTCATCAGATGTGAAAACGGCAATATGTCCGGACTTGGTGCTGACGTATCCGTGCTCTGGCAGCAGGAGGAAGGCAGTACTGCCACCAATCTCACCGGAACAGCCAGCGCTTCAAAAGAGGCAGATGGCGCGGTGGTGAAGGGAACACTCAAAATAGACCGCAGGCTTCAGGAAGGAAAGACCATCGTCACTGTTCCACTCACAGGTGAAAAAGGAAATGCCGTGATTGCGGTCTGGGCAGTGAATGAGGCCAACGAAAGAACAAGGATAGTCTGGTCTTATCATATCTGGGTGAGCGATGTGAATGATGTGGCTTGCAGCACAACTGCCGGCACATATTCAATCCTGGACCGTAACATCGGAGCGACATCCACAGACGGAAGCCTGAATTCATTCGGAGTGAACTATCAGTGGGGAAGAAAAGATCCGTTCCCACGAGACTTCAACACACAGAGTGGAACTTCGGCTAATGGAGACCTGCTCAAGACTGCAGAAAGAACATCAGCCACTAATGTAGCCTATTCAATATCAAATCCTGACACAAGAGTTGTATATACCGCCAACTCATCTGGTGCAAAATGGTTGCCTGTAAGTATTAACGGACTTTGGGGATATGATGGAGTTCTTGGTAGTTCAGAAGAAGCAAAGAAAGTAAAAAGCACCGTAAAGACCGTCTTTGACCCATGTCCTGAGGGATATAAGGTTCCGGCACTGGTATATCTGACCTCCATCGGAGACAAGAACACAAAATCTGCTGCAGTATCAGGAAAGGGTTACAATATGTCCACCGGTTCCTCAACCACATTCTTCCCATACGGAGGATATGTAAGAGTCTGCAAGACTGAAAGAGCAAATGACTACCAGATGTACCGCGGATATATTTGGACAGCCATCAACAGAAGTGACACACAAGGAGTTTATCTGTTCCGCTATAACCAAGATGGTATCCAAATAAACACCGACAAGATAGGAGCAAGCATCTACACATATTGTGGCGACGCACTTCCGGTTCGTTGCATCAAAGAATAACCGATGAAAACATCAGCATTAATCATAGCAATGTTATGTCTTACATGTCATGCAGGGGCACAGGAGGTACTTCTGCATGATATTTTCGACATGAACACCAAGCCTGCACAGATCGATTCTCATGCAGGGGAAGAGGAATGGAGCCGCCTTCAGCCTATGCATTCCTATACGAAACTGATCGGGAATGACTTCCTTCTCGGAAGCCTGCCGGACTTCAATCCAAAGGAGTATCCGTGCAGTTACCCCCGTCTGAAGAAGATGGCGGACGGCAATTTCATCCTCTTCTATATGCCTCAGTCCCACGGATCAAGCATCTATTACACCATAAGCGATGACCTTCTGTCATGGTCGGATCCCGTCCTGCTTCTTGAGTCCTACAAGACCGTAATCAAGGACAAGGATGTGCAGATCAGGTATGTGAACATGGATGCCGCCGTACTTCCGGACGGAGACCTGCTCGGAGTGTGCCAGTTCTGGTGCAGGGAATACTACAGGGCTGAACTCGGCACCGGTATAGTCACTGTCAGAAGTTCCGACAACGGAAAGACCTGGACTTCACCTCAGGTAATCTATGAAGGTTCCAACTGGGAGCCTTATCTGCTGGTGCTGCCGGACGGGAAGATCCACTGCTATTTCACGGATTCCACTCCGGAGACCTGGAATTCAGGAGTTTCCTTGATGGTGTCCGAGGATAACGGACACTCATGGAGTCCCAAGATGAGGGTATGCCGCAGTTATAAATATGAATATGACAAGGAAACCACACTTGACAAGAGCATATACACCGACCAGATGCCTTCATTCCGCGTCCTCAACGACGGCAAGACACTGATAGGATTCCTTGAAGCACGCCTTGCCAATCCGCCTTCGAACAGCGGAAAGACCTATCACAGGATGTCTGTCGTATATAACGACGGTTTCGAGTGGAAGGATCTCGGGGAAGACAGCGAGGGACCTGCAGACAGGCATACATGGATCATGGGTGGTGCTGCCGGATATGTGGAGACCTTCCCTTCCGGTGAAGTGGCCATTTCATGCGGCAGAGGCAAGGGCTGGAGCATAAAACTTCTTGACCACACAGGAGGCCGTGACGGAAAGGTGGAATGGGACGAGGGATGGTTCGTTCCTTTCAACAAGAGAGGCGGCTGGGGAGCCATTGAGAGAATAAACGACAATATGCTCGTCGCCACAGCGGGAGAAAGCAGAGGCGGCATCTGGACCGGATTGTCGTACCTCAACAACACGATATCCGCGAAGAGAGAACGTATAACCACAGACGGCAACCCGAAGGAATGGCGCAATGACGACGCACTTTATCTCGGCAGCAAAAACGGCAGCGAGACTGTGTTCAGGGCCGCATATGGCAGAAAGCACATCCACCTGCTTGCAGAGACACTGTCTCCGGACAAGACCAATCCTGTGCAGGAAATAATTCTTTGCAACGAGGCAGGAGAGAAAGTCACGGTCAGATATGACGAGAAGGGATGCGTGGAAGGAACTTCGGAGGGCATCGTGGCTAAGACACGCAAGGGAAGGACTTCGAAAGGCACGGAGGGATATTGCGCTGAGATTTCCGTTCCGCTCGCTATGCTGAATGCAGAAAAGGGAGCATTCCTGAAAATCTATGCTGAAACCGGAGACGGTGAGACGTTCACCGACGCTTCAAAGGAAGACTCCGGATCATGGTTGAGAATTCAATTGAAATAATAAGTTATGAAAAGACTATTGCTTTATATGTCCATACCGGCACTTCTCTTCTCCTGCAACAGGTTCGAGGAGGAGGAGGTTCTGGAAAACAAGGACGGATTTGAAGATATGGATGTCACACTCGCTGAAAATCAGATTCTGTGTGGTATCCCTTCCACAAAGACCACAATGGATGAAAACCTGAATGTGATATGGAGCGAGGAAGATGAGATAGAGGTATTCGCTTCTGGTGCATCAGGGGCTTCTGCCACATACCGATTCAGTTCATATTCCACCGATGATAAGAAATATGCTGTCTTCGAATGCGATGGAACCGGAGTTGCTCAGACAGGAAGAACAGCCATATATCCTGCTTCTGCATATGTAGAAGGCTCATGCAGGAACGGAAAGGCGCAGATATCTCTCGGAGGAATCACCGCCGTACCCACCTCTTCCAACGGTCTGTCACAGAACTCGGACATATCCGTCCTGCCTCTGGTCGCGACCACATCTGACAAGCATCTGAGTTTCGCCAATCTCTGCGGCGGTATCATATTCCGTCCTTATGAGCACACCGGGCTCGGAGTCAAGATCAACAAGATCAGCATATCTTCGGTTGACGGAAGGGCTGTTGCCGGAACCGCTACAGTCAATCTGAGCACCGGAAAGATAGAGTCGTTCTCAGGCACGCAAACGGCTCTTACCTACACCTGTCCCGAAACGGACATATCCAAAGGCAGAAAGGATTTCGTAGCCTATCTCCCTGCCGGAGAATATCCTCAGGGTATCACCATCACGATAATTGACAATCTCGGACGCATGTTCCCGCTGAGCACCGGAGCAATAACGATAAACGCCGGAAAGGTGAAGAAACTTCCTGATGTCAACCTCACCATTTCATATGGTTCTGCGAACTGCGTAATCGCGGAGCCGGGAACAATGTCAGTGAGAATAGATGCCACACCAAGGTATATGTGGAGAAGCGACTACGACATGACTGCCGGAAAACCCATCTTCGTGGAAAACGGAAATCTCAGCCACTACGGTAAGGATGCCAAGGTGGTTTGGCAGCAGGAAGAGAACAGCGCTGCTACCGACCTCACCACGTCAGGAACCGGGAATATCATCGTCGCTTCCGCTCCGTCCGTGTCATTCAATGACACAAAGGGTACTGCCACTCTGACCGTTCCTCTGACCGGAAAGACCGGAAATACAGTGGTGTCGGTCGGTTATGAAAATTCGGTGGCCTGGTCATTCCACATCTGGGTGGGCACACCGGAAGAGACATCTATCGGAGGAAGGATCTTCCTTGACAGGAATCTCGGTGCATCTTCCATCACCCCGGGTGACAGGGATTCATATGGTCTGTGCTATCAGTGGGGAAGAAAGGATCCTTTCCCAAGAATACTGACAGATGATGATGCTGCCGTAAGTTCCTACAAGTCTCAGGGAGACCTTCTCAGGACCGTGAACAAGGCTACGGGAGGAACCATCGCCTATACGGTACAGCATCCTGATACAAGAATCACATCCGCCAAAAGCATCACACCTCAGAACGGAGACCACTGGTTCGTGGACAACACCAGAAAAAACACCAGACTCTGGGGATGCAGCACCACACACAGCGGTTCGACAGGAACTAACGGAGCCAATACCGGAACCAGCATCAAGACAATTTTCGACCCATGTCCTGAAGGATATAAGGTGCCGACATATGGAGACCTTCTTGCCTGCACAAACGGAACTAAAGGAAGTGCAACCAAAGGCCGCACATTGGACGGCAACTATTTCCCGTTCGGCGGGTTCATCAGGCTCGAGGAATCCTATCTTACAACCGGAAAGACGGGATGGATGACAGACACAAGAGGATATCTCTGGTCTTCAATCAGCCGTAGCGCCACCTATGAGCAAGGTGCCTATATTCTGAAATACAACAAAGACACGTTCAACACCAATAATGGAGGTGCATCCGACCCTGACGGCACAGGACGCGGAGACCAGATCTTCGGTTTCATGTGTGATGCCTACCCGGTAAGATGTGTCAAGGAAACCACCTCCGGATCCGGCACCGGCTCAGACGACATTCTGCCTCCTGCGCTGGAAGATGGTGAGGTACTGCTGAACACTGTCTTCGACATGAACAAAGAAACGACCGTGGTAAACTCACATTCCGGTCTTGAGGCATATAGCGTGCTTCAGCCTATGCATAACAACATATTCACCCTCGACAATTCTTCGCTGACTGCCGGTGCGCCATCCGACCAGAAAGCAGCGCATTATCCCCGGATCAAGCGTCTCAAGGACGGCGGTCTCGTACTCTTCTATCAGGGAGGAACTCAGTCATCCAGAATATTCACGATGCATGCAGACAGTTTCAACGGACTCAAGAACGCGGATCCACAGATGATCTTTGCTCCTTACATTGACCAGAAACTGACTCAGGCCAACGGCGGCACCGCAGTACACCAGAGGTATATGAATATGGAGGCCGTGGTCATGCCTGACGGCGAGATCATAGGAGTCGTGCAGCATCATGCATGGGACCAGAAGGAAGTGGGATATTACAAGGGCCAGGGTACAGCCATCGAACTGACCAGGTCGAAAGACGGTGGAGAGACATGGACCATACCTGTGGAGATATATTCAGGCACATGTTGGGAGCCATACCTTCTCCTTCTTCCGGACGGCACTCTGCAGATGTATTTCACAGACTCAGAACCTTTCCTGTACAGTTCGCAGACATCCATGATGTCTTCTTCTGACAGAGGAAAGACATGGTCGGAGAAGATTGTTGTGGCCAGAAGATTCAAATTCAAATATGACGGAGCCAACACAGACCGTCATGGAGAGAACGTATATACCGACCAGATGCCTTGTTTCAGGCTCCTCAACGACGGCAAGACATATGCCGGCTTCCTTGAGGGCAGACTTGAGACTCCGATGAGTTATGCAGGCGAATATACAAGTTATCATAAGATGTCCCTGGTCAAGAGTTCGGCCGACGGTTGGACAGCGATCACCGGTCACTCAGAGAATGCTCTTCCAAGCACACGCAGCACAGATGTGATGTCCGGAAATGGAGGTTACATCGAGAACTTCCCTTCCGGCGAGACAGTCATCTCATGCTCATCCTCTACCGGTCCGCTCGTGACCCGGATTCTGGATAACCAGTGCAATTCCTCTGCATCCACATGGGCCAATATTGAAACCACATGGTTCAAACCGTTCGGAGACAAGACAGGAGTGTGGGGCGCAGTCGAGAGATATAATGACAACATTCTCATGGCAGTTGCCGGCAACAGCGATGAAGGGATGAGTCTTGGTATGTTCTACCTCAACCAGCAGCAGACAGCAGGCACTGAAGCAATAACCCTTGACGGTAACAATACAGACTGGACTACCGGCAAGGCTCTCTTCCTGAGTTCAGAACAGGGCACGGAAATGATACTGAGATTCGCTCGCGATTCAGAGAAACTTTATATTCTTTCCGAGAGTTGCTATAACACCGTAAATGATGCTATCTCCATAAGGCTGAAAGGAAGTGCCGAAGCAACAGTGAATCTCACTGCAGATGGTACGCTAAGCACCACCGGGGGTATAAACGCTTCTGTACGACGTGGAAAGGCATATGATTCACGCAACGGATACTGCGTGGAAGCCGGAATTCCTTTAAGCAGTCTCGGTGCATCCTCCGGCAGTATCATATATGTCTATGCAACGGTAGGTAATGCTTCCTTCACTTCTGCCAAATCCGGTTCTACCAGCACATGGCAGCGGGTGAAGATCCAGTAATCCTGTAGCCTACTTTTCGTCTTCAATTGGGGTGTATTCCGCTGGAAGCACCCCATATTGTTCTTTAAAGCACTTTGCAAAATATGACGGAGAGTTGAATCCGACCCTATAACAGATGTCACTGACGCGGCTGTTCTTTCTGCCGAGCATCTGTGCAGCCAAAGCCAACCTTCTCTGTCTGAGATATTCATTCGGAGAAATGCCGAGAAGGGCATTCACCTTTCTGTTGAAAGAACTCTTGCTGAATCCGAGTTTCTGCTCCATCTCCTTGACCGTGAAGTCCGGATTTGCAATATTCTCCATGATCAGAGAATCAAACTTTTCAAGGAATGCTTCATCCCTGTCCACAATATTGACAGCCCTCTCGGCAAGATTCTGTCTCAACTGCACGGCGTGGCTCTTCACCCTTGACCTGTTCTCAAGGATATTGTCAATGCATGCCTTGAGATAATCCATTGAGAAAGGCATTTCTATGCATTGGCTGGCTCCTCTCTTCATGCAGGACAGCCTGACGTCAGCAGGCATGGATGCCGCAATGACCACAAACGGGATATGTGATGTGGCGTTATTGGCCTTTATCTTGGAGCACAGTTCCATTCCGTTCATTCCCGGCAGCCCAAGATCTGACACGATCAGGTCTATATCCCATGTTATCAGGAACTGCAGAGCCTCTTCAGCCGACGAGCAGGACAGGATATTGAACGATTTCTTCAGATGCTTCTTCATGTATGAAAGAAGTTTGGAATTGCCCTCCACGATCAGAAGCATAGGAAGTGAGGAATTTGTTATTACTTCATCCACCCTGATGATTTCCTGTTCCTTAGGCATCTCTATCGGAAGAGTTATGCAGAATGATGCGTTATGGCTCGATGAGTCGATAGTGAACCGGAGGTCGCCTCCGTGAATCTGCACCAGGGTTTTTGCATAAGAAAGACCTATTCCTATGCTCCTGGTGGATGCATATTGAGAAAACGGCTTGAACATGAATTCTGCATGACGCTCTCCCACAGGATAAGTGTCGTATTTTACTCTTATGAAGAGTTCCCTGTCAGTCTTTTCCATCGAGACATCCACCATGCTCACAGCATATCCGGACACATAGTTCATGATGGAAGTCAGCACCTTACCTATAGCCTTAGTGTCCACAGGCATGATAAGTTGCTTCTCTTTGGACGCGAACCTAAGTCTTACACTCTTTTCTTCGAATGCCTCCTTGAAGTTGACGCACACAAAACCCACCTTCTCGACAATATCCACACTCCTCTTCTGGAGTATGTAACCGTTCTCTTCAGCACGGATGTAGTCCAGAAGGTCTCCTGTCATGCTGTCAAGCATATTCGTTTCCGAAATTACAGTCTGCAGATCCTGATTATCTGCCAGCACGTCCATCCCGGACAGGTTGGACAGAGGGGTCTTCATCAAAGTCAGAGGTGTCTTGATGTCATTGGCAATATTGGAAAGAAAGTCCATCTTCTCGGACAGGATCTGCTCCTCCCTCTTCTTCTCATACTCCTCCCTCTTGCGTTCCGCACGTTTCTTCTCCCGCTTTCTGATTATGTATAATGTCACCAGAGCCAGCACGACGAACATGGATATAATCATGATGATACCCAGAGCAGACTGAAAGAACGGAGGGTTTATCACTATCCGAACCGGATAATGATGACTCTCCTCCTCATTTGTCGCTGACGCAGTCTTTATCCTAAGACTATATTCTCCCGGAGGGACATTATGATAGTGGACAGACTTGGGAACCGTGACATCTCTCCAAGTGCTGTCATATCCTTCGAGCATACAGAAGAGATTGTATTTGACGAACAGGTCTGATTGCGGAACTGCAAAATCAAAGGCGAAGGAGCGCTGCTGTGCGTTAAATTCAAGCGCCACCATCTGTCCTGCCTTCTCTCTTATGATTCCATCCTCTTCCAGCACCTTCTTTCCGTGGGTATATACATCAGTCACGACAGGTCTGTTCACCTTCTCATGCTCAAGAATCCTCTGAGGATCAAAGGAAACCAATCCCGAATTGAAGCCGAATGCAAGTTCTCCGGAAGATAGCCGCAGATGACCGGCCCTCATGCTGTTTTCCAAAAGCCCGGAAGACTCCTCATACACCTTTACCGACCTTCTTTCCGGATTGAAAAGCACAAGTCCGGCATCACTGGACAGCCACAGATTGCCCATGCCATCATGAAGACAGGAATAGAAGAGATCAGATGGGAAGGACGGAATTACGGCTTTATTATATGCAGAAAAGGTGCATGTTCCCATATCATATTTAAGAAGTCCGGATGAAAAGCCTATGATCCAAAGATTACCATCATTGTCCAGACTAAGTGAGGAGACCATCTCTGGAACGGGAGAATCGTCATACTTCGAACAGTAATGAACAAGTTCGTCATTTCCGGAACTGTTGTATGAATATATTCCGTTGCTGTAGGTAGCCATCCATATCGTTCCTGCATAATCTTCAGCAATATCCTCTATGGCATCTATTCCTGTTCCCTCAATCTTGACCGTTCTGCGTGTGTGAGGGTCATATATATAAGCACCCACTGCGGTTCCGACATACAGCATGCCGTCACGACCCTTCAACAGATCAAGTATTCTTCTGTTGTACAGGGGATTATCCGCTGTAGAAGAAACAGGCTGCATCAATCTTCCGGTCACCAGATCCAGCAGCCAAAGACCCTGGTTTGTTCCTATCCACATCCGGTCACCATCCACCAGCAAGGCCTTTACTGCACCCAGAGCATCTCCCGGCCTGTAATTCTTCAGCAAGGTGCTTCCTCTCTCGGCATACAGAAGACCTGTGTTTTCTGTTCCCACCCACAATCTTCCGTGACAATCCTCCGCAATACATCTGGCATTGCAACCCTCAAGAGAAGTCCCGTCACTCATCCTGTAATATTTCCGGAAATCTTCGGATGCAGAACTATACACGTTTATGCCGCCACCGGAGGTTCCTACCCATATCGACCTGCCCTCATCCGAGTACATCAGGCAGGTGGTGTAATCATCAGACAGGGAATATCTGTCACTGGCATCATTAGTATAGCAGAGATAGTTTCCGGTCAACGGGTCATATTCATACAGACCAAGACTGGAAGTCGCCCATAATCTTCCGTCATAATACTGCAAAGTTGTAGGGAAGACATTTTCAGGCAGTTTCATCAGGACTCTGGCACTCGAGGCCATATGGTTCACTTCCACCAGTCCGTTTTCCTGACTTAACACATACAGCAGATTGGCATTTTTCGGATTCACGGCAAGGCCTTCCACGTCATCCTTGTCAAACATATCAGCGACATACGGCATCATGTCCACCTTAGCAACAGTTCCAAGATTTCTCAGAGACACCTTGAACAGATTGTCACAATAGGCAGCCAGATACATTGTGTCATCCTTGCTTATCACTATCCTGTAGATATCTCTCAGAGGCTCACCATCCGGGTTCACAAGCCTAATGCCGGTTATTGTACCTCCATCCGCATCATAAACATAAAGACCTTCCGACTTTACACCGAGAAAAATTTTTGAGCCACCATCACTGCACATGGTATATACCCTGCATGAGAGGCCTTCAAGAGGACTCATAGAGTCCGATTCATGATTATACAGAACCACGCCCTTGTCAGTTCCTATCAACACATTTCCTCTGCAGTCTTCACAAAGCGAATTGACATAGTCGGAGTCCACATGGAAGTCCTTCCTGTCAAATACCTTGAATCTGGCCCCATCGTACCTGCTGAGTCCCTTCTGTGTTCCGATCCAGACATATCCCCTGCTATCCCTCATCATGCAACGCACTCCGTCATACGACAGACCGCTGTTACGTGTGGTTATATGCGAAAACCTGAGCGTCCTTGCTTTAGGTACATCCACATATCCTTGAGCATCCGACAAACCCTCAGACACTGACAACATCAAGATAATCACAAGAAAGAGCATTCTCATATTTCCACTAATTTATCCCTAAAGTTACAACTTTTATTTCAAATATTGAAGAACACATAGGCGTACGTCTTGAATTGTAAAGACATACGCCTATCATACTTCCGGTTGAAATCTATCGGTTTAATTATTCAATAAACTTTCCAGATCTGACTTAAGTAGATCGTATGTCGGATTGGGACTGTCAGAATGAGAAAACCTGATGACGCCCTGATGATTGACAAAGACTCTCGGTACCCTGTCCTTGGCGAAGAGATTGTACATCTTCCTGTCGGTCTGAGCAGAATAAGGCATATCGAATCCGTTCTCAGCCCAATATGCTGCCACCGACTCCGGACCATCCTCCCTGCTTATAAGGGCAAATCTGACACCTTTCGGGAGGAACTCGTCATATATTCTCTGGATGTGAGGAAGTGTCTGACGGCAGTCCTTGCACCCTGTCGTAAAGAACATGATTAATGACACGCCTTCTCTGAGCATCTCGCCCGTAACTGTGGTCCCGTCGTTCATGGTCACTGTAAAATCGGGAACTTTGTCTCCCACCTTGAGGTCCACCCCTCCCTGCCCGTCCTTTATACATGAGACAATGCAAAGAATCATAAGAAAAAATACTGTCAGTCTTTTCATATCGCAAGTTTACTGCAGACGCGCCAGAAAGTCAAAAAGCCTTGCCTCGGGAGCGTCCTTCATTATGACATTCTTCTCACTGTCAAGAAGATAGAGAGACGGTATGGCACGGACACTATAGACAGTGTCGCCACGAAGAACCATATCCGGGTCGAAACCGTTGTACCAATGTTCCGGATATATCGGCATATATGAACGCCAGGACTGAAGGTCTTCGTCTATATATATGTTAAGCACCGCCATCCTTCCGTCCTTTATAAGTCTTGAAATATCAGGATCGTGGTTCAGGACATCTATTATATCCTTGCACGCAGTGCATCCAGGGTTGCTGAAGAACAGAAGGGTCAGTTCGGCATCGACGTCATATAGCCTGCGGATGCGTCCGTTCTTATCGGCAAACCTGAAATCTGCCGCCTTTGTGCCGACGCGGTTAAGTGCCGCCAGACTCACCTCGCGGGCATATTTTTCCTTCATCACGTCCTCCACCAGGTCAGAGTCTGCGAGACGGGAAGCATATAAGGCATAGTGGTCTTCGTTGCGTAAAGGGGAATTGGGATCATAAAGATACCTTTCCACAAGAGAGGCAAATGTCTCGAACACATTGGAGGATGTATCCTTCTTCTCACAGGAGGCCACCCTGTCGTAAAGATGCCCCATTGCCTTCCCTGCAACCGAGATGTCCACCATGTTCAGCACATTTGTCCAGTCTGCAAACTTCTGTTCCACCTCGCCTCGTGCCACTCCGCTCACAAGAAGCGAGTCGCAAGGATACGCCCTTGACGGGTCTGTGAGTCCGTCCCACCAATGAAGCGCCATATGCTCGGCAAGAGAAACCGGGTCCTCAAGCATGGACGGTGGCACTACATCAGGGAAAGGCAGAGCCGTAAACTGCTCTGCCTTCCTGTTTCCACCACATCCGGCCACCAGAAGTACCCAGGCGGATATGATAATCTTTCTAATATTCATTTTTCTGCCTTGCAGCCTGTGAGATGTTGATCATGAAGTCACCTATCTTCTCAAGTTCCGAAAGCACGTCCATATAGTAGACACCTGTCAGATAGTTGTAACTGTTGCTTTCGATATTGACGATATGCTCTTCACGAAGATGATTGCGGCACTCGTTGATATTGTACTCGCAGTTCTCCGCGTTTGAAATGTCGGTGAGATACTTCTTGTTCCTGAGATTGTCCACCATGACATCGTAAGACTTCTGGACGAGATCCATCATCTTGTTGAGTCTGTCAAGAATAGTCTTGTCAAATACCTTGTTGTGGGCATTCTTTCTCTTGAGGATACGTCCGATCGCCTCGCCGGAGTCACCGAGAGACTCCATCTCGCCGATGATCTTGTACATAGCCTTGATCTCGTCTGCAGCCTCCTCACTGATCTCGTTCTTCGAAACCTCATTGAGATATGTTGCGATCTCGAATTCGATACGGTCAGTGATTTCCTCGTACTTGATGAGTTTCTCGTTCAGAGTATCGAACTTGTCAGGATTCTGCTCGTTTACTGCCTGACGTACATAACCGAAGCCGTTGCGGCATATCTCTGCAAAATGGATGATTTCCTGCTGTGCCTCTGCGATTGAAAGTTCCGCAGTGCTGAGAGGACCACCTGCAATATATTTGAGTCTGAATACCTCGGTCTCGCCCTTAGGCTCCTTGACAAGCCATACCACAGCCTTCTCGATAAGCGGAACGAACCATATCAGAACGCAGGTGTTGGTGATGTTGAAGAGAGTATGGAGCATTGCGATACCGTAGAGGAGAGAGTTCTTGTATGTCTCCATCATTGCTGCATCCGCCTCCACATTGCTCTGAGCGATGTAAGCCAACTGGTGGCTTGCCTCCATAGGATCGTAGAATCCGAGAGATTCCATGATCACGCATATGAGGCTTATGATAGGTCTGAACACCGCAAGTACCCATATCACACCTACAATATTGAATATAGTATGTGCGCGTGCGGCTCTCTTTGCGGAAGTGTTTGCCACAGAAGCGGCGATATTGGCAGTTATGGTCGTTCCGATGTTCTCACCAAGCACCATCGCCACAGCGAGTTTGAAGTCGATAAGGCCGGATGCTGCAAGGAGCATGGTGATGGCCATTGTCGCACTTGATGCCTGAAGAACTATGGTCAGGATCGCACCGGCAATCAGGAAGAGAAGCACTGAACCGAAGCCGAAGCCGTTGATGCTTCCGAAGAAGTCCATCATACCTGTCTGGTATTCACCGAGAACGGCATTAGCGCAGTCCTTCATGAATGTAAGACCTACATACATGATGGCAAATCCCATAAGGAACTGGCCGATGTTCTTCATGGAAGCCTTCTTGGAAGAATACATCACAAAACCGAATCCCATCATAGGCACTGCGAAGAGGGCAATATTTACCGAGAAACCGAGAGATGTGATCCATGCGGTGAGAGTGGTTCCGATATTCGCTCCCATTATGACTCCGATGGCATTGCCGAGGGTAAGAAGTCCTGCATTCACGAAACTTACCACCATGATGGTCGTTGCCGAAGAAGACTGCACAAGGGCGGTCACAACAGTTCCGGTAAGGACGCGTTTGAATGCATTGGAAGTCATTGTAGCCATGAAGGCCCTGAGGCGGTCTCCTGCAGATTTCTGAAGACCTTCACTCATAAGTGCCATACCATAGAGGAACATCGCAAGTCCTCCAAGTACGGACAGCACATTAAGAAGGGTTGTCATATAATAGTTGTCTGGTTTATCTTTTAAAGATTTTCAGCAAAGTAGGCACAAAAATATAAAAAATAATTAGATTTGTCCGCTCTTGTATTAAACTTAACCGAAAATTTCCGAAAATGAGATATCTGAAGGTCCTTATACTGTTTTTGTTCATTCCCCTGATGACCCGGGCACAGTTCTATGTGACCGGAGATGACCCCGGAAGACTCAGATGGAAATACATAGACACCGAAAGTTATCGCGTCATCTATCCGCAAGGCGCAGACTCTCTTGCCAGAGTATACGGACGGAAACTCGAAAAATACAAGATACCGGTATCACGAACGTCAGGGTACGTGACGGGGCAGGGGGACGGAAAGATAATGCCTGTGGTGATGCATGCCTTCAACGATGCCAACGGCTCTGTGGCATGGGCGCCCAAAAGGATGGACCTCTTCACCGTACCTTCCGCTTATGATCCCGAACCTCTTCCGTGGAGCACCATGCTCTCAGTCCACGAGTCCAGACATGTGAGCCAGATGCAGTTCGGACTCACAGAAAAGCAGAAACCCGGAAAATGGTTTCTTGGACAGGGCTGGAACATAGTCGCCTTCCTTCTGTATCCGGGCACAGCAAATGTCGAAGGCGATGCTGTGGTTGCAGAAACGGCTCTGACGCCTTCCGGACGTGGAAGAACAGCAGATTTTCTCAACTATTTCTGGGTGGCCTTCGACCAGGGTGACTTCAGGGGATGGTTCAAATGGAGATATGTCTCACAACTGAGATATTCCCCTACATATTATGCCCTGGGCTATATGACGATGGGAGGTTTCAGATACCTGTATGACCACCCTTATTTCATGAGCGACGGTCTGCACATGGTCGCGGCACATCCCGGCAAACTGGGCTGCCTGTACGATATAAGCAGGCAGGTGTCCGGGAAGAAATGGGAGGGAATGTGGCAGGAGGTAAGCCGCTCGATGTTCGACATATGGAAATCGGACGCATATAAAAGAATGCCGTACATACCGTCTGAAAGGGTTCTTCCTGAATCTGAAAGATATACCGACTATACTGACCTGCTCACAGTGGGTCCGGACCTCTATACGGTCAAGACCGGTCATGTCCATACTGCCTCTCTTGTCAGAATAGACCGCAACGGCAAGGAACATTTCATAAGCAGTCATGCCCCTGTTGCAAGTGCCCCTAAATGGGACGGGAAATCCGGCAGATTATATTGGAGCGAG
This sequence comes from Bacteroidales bacterium, assembly GCA_015060205.1. Taxonomy (GTDB): domain Bacteria; phylum Bacteroidota; class Bacteroidia; order Bacteroidales; family UBA932; genus Cryptobacteroides. The sequence continues at coordinate 6,538 of SUYY01000031.1, read as the reverse complement.
ACCATGCCGGACAAGCGATGGACTCTTAAAAGCGACTCCAGGATAAGGTATACGGAAGGTGGTTCCGCAGTGAAGAGGACCTTCAGGAACAAGGCTCTTCTATATAATCCTGTATATAAAGGAGATGAGATAGTCTCTGTCAGATACCACAATGACGGGCATTCTTCATTGAACATCCTTGAAGGAAAACACGGAAGAAGCATAAAGGACGTTCCGGCACCTGACAGCCTGCAGTTTGTGGAGACAGCGTGCATCGGTGAAGATATCTTCGTCACGGCCATATCGGAAAACGGTTATGGAATATATTCCCTGTCAGACGGAGGATGGAAAGAAGTTCTATCCCCGCAACCTGTGATGATCAAGGATTTCAAGGCATATGGGGATGAACTCATATTTGCATGCGACAGGACAGGAGTCAACGAACTTTATCATCTTGCCCCGCAGACAGGAGAACTCCGGCAGAAGACCTCCACAAGATATGGAGCATCAGACTTCACATATAGCGGTGACGGAAATACACTATACTATTCTTCTCAGACACTGATGGGAAAGCATATATTCCGAACCCCTGTCTGCGATCTTCTTGACAGAAAGGTACGCTTCGACAGCCTTTACATATACCCTATCGCCGAATGTATCAGACAGCAGGAGACCGAGGCTGCCGCGAAGCAGGGATATGATGCCGCCGTCACGGTAAAGGAGGAGGACGTGAAGATATCAGAACCGAAGCGCTACCGTAAGGTTCCGCATATGTTCAATCTCCACACCTGGTTCCCCGCATATGTGAGCGTGGACAATATAATGAACAATCTGTCTTTCGATCCGCTCTGGCAGGTTCTGTCCCTCGGTGTGTCGGGAGTCATGCAGAACGACCTCGCCACAGCAGTCGGTGAAGCGGGATATTCGGCTCATAAGGACCCTTACCACAAATCGAAATGGAGACATTCCGGACATTTCAAGTTCACTTACTCCGGACTATATCCTATATTCCAGTTCTCATTTGATATAAACGACAGAGGCGCAAGACAGTATTATACCTGCGCAGATGCGACCGACGGCAGCATATGTATGGCCGGTTCCCGCGAACTGAAGATGCCGTATATCCAGGGAAAGGCAAGCATGTATATTCCTTTCAACTTCACATCCGGAGGATGGAGCAAGGGTGTGATTCCGCGCATATCCTATCAGATATCAAACGATATCTTCGACACCGGCACAGTCCTTATCGACAGAGAGTCATATATCGGGGACAGAAAGGATTTTGCAGACCATATACCCGGAAAAAAGAAGATAAGGCAATATATGAGCGGATCGGTCAGGGCCTATGCGATGAGATATGTCGCCAACTCGCAGGTATATCCACGCTGGGGTATAGGTGCAGAGGCGGGCGTCTCCGGCAGTCTTGAGAGCGGTAAGGTGTTCTCTCCAATGGGATACGTCTACAGTTACGGCTATGTTCCGGGAATAATCAGGACTCACGGCATAAGAATGACTGCCATGTGGCAGAGAAAACTCCGCCCGGACTCTCCTTTCAGCCAGCAGGTCGTGGATATCCTTCCGAGAGGTCTGAGCGATAATCCTGCTCTGGGAAATCATCTTTCTCTATACCACAGAAATCTGGTGAAACTGACTGCAGACTACGCTATTCCAATATATATAGGAGATATAACCATCGGAGGCAACTGGCTGGCAATCAAGCGTCTTGTGGCATATCCGCACTTCGATTACACCTTTGCGGGAAACAAGGGACTTTGGTCTGCCGGACTTGACCTTACTGCCGATCTGCATGCCATCATAACCCTCGAGTGGCCATGCTCCGTGGGAGTATCGTTCTCATGGAACGGCGGTTCCGCATGGAAATCCCTTTCGGACGAGGGAATATCCATGAGCAGATGGTTTGTCGGACCTGTATTCAATGTATCATTCTAAACGTCATCCCCGACCTGATTAAACGTCATAACCAAACTGATTAAACGTCATCCCCGACCTGATCGGGGATCTAAATAAAATAATATGTCAATAGTAAACGAAGCCCTGGCACCATGCAGCAAATGCGGACAGCAGCACAAAGTCACTGTCTACAGAAGTATAAACATATCCGAAAACCCACAGTTGAAGGACAAGGTACGCGACGGTTCCCTTTTCCTTTGGGAATGTCCTCACTGCGGACAGGTCAATCTTGCAAAATATGAGACCCTTTACCATGACCCTGCTGAAAGACTCATGGTATGGCTCATTCCTTCCGGAGAAATTTCCGAGAGCCAGATGCAGGCCATCACCATGCACACAAAGGCAATGGGAGGTTATACCCTCCGTCGTGTCAACGACATGGGTTCACTGATGGAAAAGGTACTTGTCCGCGATGCCGGGCTTGATGATGTGGTGCTGGAGATGTGCAAATATGTCACAAAACTGGAAATGATCCAGACTACCATCGGAGCAGAACAGAAAGATGAATTTCTCGCCTCCACCTTCCACTTCTACCGCTCGGAAGGGGAAGACGATTCGCGCATCCTTACATTCATGTACGCATTCGACGGCAAGATGCAGGGCGTCAACATCGGCTGGAACGTCTACCAGGACTGCGCCGCCATCCTCGAGCGCAACCCACAAATAAAACCAGCCGACGGATTCGCTCGAATCGACGCCGACTGGCTTGGTTCTGTGATGGCGTAATTATGCCAACTTACGTGCTCCGTCGCTGATTATAACTGGGATTACGATAGGCTCGTGACCGTATTTCTCTGCGAATGATGTCTTTGCCTTCTCGATGAATGCGTCATAGAGTTCTGCCTTCACAAGGTTGATTGTACAGCCACCGAAGCCGCCACCCATGATGCGTGAACCTGTAACACCACATTCCTGAGCCACTGTAGCAAGGAAGTCGAGTTCTTCGCAAGAAACCTCATAATCCTTCGACATTCCCCAGTGAGTCTCATACATACGTGCTCCTACTGTTTCGTAGTCACCCTTTCCGAGTGCATCACAGACATCGAGGACTCTCTTCTCCTCACCGATCACATAACGTGCGCGGAGGTAATCCTCCTCTGAAATCTGGTCTTTGATCGCTTCAAGTTGGTCCATTGTAGCACCACGGAGGAACTCCTGACCGAGAACCTTTGCAACTCTCTCGCAAGATGCACGGCGGTCATTATAAGGAGAACCGACGAGTTCATGCTTTACGCATGAGTTAAGGAGAACCAGTTTATAGCCGTGCTGCTCAGGATCGAATGGGAAATACTCGAACTCCATAGAGCGGCAGTCCAGACGCATGAGGTTGCCTGCCTTTCCGAATACTGACGCGAACTGGTCCATGATACCGCATTTCACACCGCAGTAGTTGTGCTCTGTGCTCTGTCCGATGCGTGCAAGTTCGAATTTGTCGATGCCAAGGTTGAAAAGGTCGTTGAGAGCATAAGCGAAAGTGCTTTCAAGGGCTGCAGAAGAAGACATACCTGCTCCGAGAGGAACATCACCTGCAAATACGGTATTGAATCCTGCAATCTTTCCGCCTCTCTTCTGAATCTCGCGGCATACGCCGAAGATATAGCGTGCCCAACTCTGTGATGGAGCATCCTCCTCCTTGAGACCGAACTCGCAGTACTCATCCAGGTCAAGAGCAAAAGCCTTTACTGTCTCAGTACCGTTAAGTTTGATTTCAGCAATCATTCCCTTGTCGATTGCACCAGGGAATACGAAACCACCGTTGTAGTCGGTGTGCTCACCGATAAGGTTGATACGTCCTGCTGATGCATAGAAATCACCCTCTGTAAGGAAAAGGGTCTGGAATTTTTCAGAGATTTTCTGTTTCATGGTATTGTGTTTAGTATTATTGGCGATTTAAAATCTTTCAAATATACGAAGAACTTGCAATTTTTCAAGACAATAATATGACAAATATGTATCACATAGAACTTTACTGATCATAAATTATCATTATTATCGGACAATGGTCGCTCACACCCGCCGTATATCTCGGTCCGGAATATGTCCTTAACGGCTTTTTTCCAGGATATCTGCGGTCATATGTCATAAGAAACGGCACCTTCACCACCATCATTTCTGAACTTCCGACACAGGGAGCAACCAGAAAATTGTCTATAAGTTCCCATTTCCCGCGGTACCTGATGGTTCCTTCTTTCCTTTCATGAAGACTTTTTCCCTTGTTCTCAAGAATATATTCAACCATACCGAACTGCTCTCCATCCGGAGAATCATTGAAATCACCCATAGCCACAATACGGTCATGACCGGAACCGGCCAACGAGTCACACAATTCCTTCAGGCATGACATGACTATTGACCTTTTATGTTCCGACGCCTTTTCTCCTCCATATTTGGAAGGATGATGATTTACAATAAAATCATATTGCAAACCGGAGGCGTGAGCCATCTGTACATGAAGTATATCACGGGTGGGAATATCTCCCGGGGACTTTACTGTAACCGAAACAGGAGACAGGGAAGATTTTCTGTAAAGAAGAGCCACGTCTATTCCGCGACGGTCTCCTGAATCGTGATGAACAATACCGTAATCATATTTTCTCAACAAGGTTGAAGATATCAGTTTATGCAGCACTCCCCTGTTCTCCACCTCCGCAAGTCCTATCACATCCGGCATCCTTCCATAATTGTCACCTATCCATAGAATGCTCTTGGCCAAGGCATCACATTTGGCATAAAACCTCTTTCTGGTCCAATGCCGCTCTCCATAAGAAGAAAACTCCCTGTCAGACTCCCCTCCGCCCTGATCGATCCAGTCATAAAAATTCTCCACATTCCAGAACATCACAAGCACCGGATCCTTTTCCTGTGCACTAAGCGCCACCTCGGCAACACACAGCATCAACACAATAATCAATCGCCTCATGATTTATGATATTTCAATAATGTCGCAAATGTAAAAGATTATGAGTAAATTTGCGCCCTGAAACTTAAATAAAAGATATATGGCACTTAAATGCGGCATCGTCGGACTTCCTAATGTAGGAAAATCAACACTCTTCAACTGCGTAAGTTCAGGAAAGGCTCAAAGCGCAAACTTTCCTTTCTGTACTATAGAACCTAACATCGGATCCACAATCGTCCCCGACAAAAGGCTTGAGGTTCTCGAAAGCCTCTGCAATCCTAAAAGGGTCATCCCCGCTACTGTGGAAATCGTTGATATTGCAGGACTTGTGAAAGGTGCCAGCAAAGGAGAGGGACTCGGCAACCAGTTCCTTGCCAATATCCGCGAAACAGATGCAATCCTTCACGTACTCCGTTGCTTCGACGATCCTAACATCGTTCACGTCGACGGCAGCGTAGACCCCGTACGCGACAAGGAAGTGATTGACTGCGAACTCCAGTTGAAAGACCTGGAAACAGTTGAAAACCGCATTGCAAAGGTTCAGAAACAGGCTCAGACCGGTGGTGACAAGAATGCCAAGAAACTCTATGACCTGCTGGTGAGATATAAGGCAGCACTCGAGCAGGGTAAATCCTGTCGTACAGTAGTACCTGAAAATGCAGAAGAGGAACAACTCGCAAAAGAACTCTTCCTCCTTACAAACAAACCGGTAATGTATGTCTGCAATGTAGACGAGGCATCCGCAAAGACAGGAAACGCATATGTGGAAAAGGTACGGGAGGCAGTAAAGGATGAAAATGCAGAAATCCTTGTGATAGCCGCAAAGATAGAATCAGATATCGCAGAACTTGAAAGTTACGAAGAAAGGCAGATGTTCCTTGAAGAGATGGGACTCGAAGAATCAGGCGTGGTAAGGCTCATTCAGAGCGCTTATTCTCTTCTGAATCTCCGTACCTACTTTACAGCCGGAGCAGACGAATGCCGCGCATGGACAATAAACAAGGGAGACAAGGCACCTAAGGCAGCCGGAGTAATCCACACAGACTTCGAAAAAGGCTTCATCCGCGCCGAAGTCATCAAGTATGAAGACTTCGTATCACTCAAGTCAGAAGCAGCCTGCAGAGCCGCAGGAAAACTCGGAATCGAAGGCAAGGAATACGTCGTTCAGGACGGCGACATCATGCACTTCCTCTTCAACGTATAATCAAACGATCACTTTCTGATTAACTTATATCGAGGGCCGGATTTCTCCGGTCCTTTTTCATTCTATCCACCAAAAGCGGCATTTCCATGGACAGAGTCCTCAACCTGCGCATTCTGTCCACAAAAAGCGGCATTTCCGTGGACAGAACCTACGGTTGCTCCAAATCCTCCGGAAGGATGGTGAAGGTCCATTCAAAGGTATGAGGGCCTGATTTAGAAACCACTAAAACCCATGAACTCTCGTTGAAGAAATAACGGTCATATACAATATCATCCGTACCCCACACATTTAGTAAATTTTCCTCACAAAGTTCATCCAAAGCCAACACTTCAGTCCATTGATCTGTATCAAGATCAGAACTATATAATTCTATATAACAATGACCTTTTTCTTCAATAACTGATACCAACAAGCGCTGAAAAGGAGATAATGATTTATCTTTACATATAACGGAATATTCCAAAATATTAAATGAAGAACCGTTC
>SUYY01000030.1 GCA_015060205.1 Bacteroidales bacterium | reverse complement strand
CGGTTCATATGCCGTAAATCCTCTTACCGGAGACAAGGTCCCTGTATGGATTTCCGAGTATGTCCTCGCAGGATATGGTACCGGTGCGATCATGGCAGTACCTGCTCATGACAGCAGGGACTATGCCTTTGCAAGACATTTCGATCTTCCGATAATTCCTCTTATCGAGGGATGTGATGTGAGCGAGTCAAGTTTTGACGCCAAGGAGGGTATCATGTGCAATTCCGGCTTCCTCAACGGCATGACAGTCAAGGAGGCCATTCCGGCCGCCATCGACTATGTCGAGAAGAACGGTATCGGACGCAGGAAGATCAACTATCGTCTTCGTGATGCAATCTTCTCACGTCAGAGATATTGGGGAGAACCGTTCCCTATGTATTTCAAGGACGATGTCGCTACCCCTATGCCTCTTGAGGCACTTCCTCTGGAACTTCCTGAAATTGATGCATATAAGCCGACAGAAACTGGCGAACCGCCTCTTGGACGTGCAAAGGACTGGACTTATGAGGGCTATCCGATAGAGATGAGTACAATGCCAGGATTTGCAGGCAGCAGCGCATACTATCTGCGCTACATGGATCCTCACAACAATGAGGCTCTGGTAAGCAAGGAGGCAGATGAGTACTGGCGTGATGTCGACCTCTACATCGGAGGTACCGAGCATGCTACAGGTCACCTGATCTACTCCCGTTTCTGGAACAAGTTCCTTTTCGACCTTGGATACGTCTGCGAAAACGAGCCTTTCAGAAAACTTATCAACCAGGGAATGATCCAGGGACGCTCAAACTTCGTATATCGTATCATCAACACGAATACCTTCGTTTCATTCGGTCTGAAGGACCAGTATGAGACTACAGAGATTCATGTGGATGTGAATATAGTACGCAATGACCGTCTTGATATCGAAGCCTTCAAGGCGTGGATGCCTGATTTTGCAGATGCTGAATTCATTCTCGAAGATGGTGAATATATCTGCGGATGGGCTATCGAAAAGATGTCGAAGTCTATGTTCAATGTTGTGAATCCGGACATGATCTGCGACACATATGGTGCTGATACCCTGAGACTTTATGAGATGTTCCTCGGACCTCTCGAGCAGTCGAAGCCTTGGGATACCAAAGGTATTGACGGAGTGAACCGCTTCCTCAAGAAGATATGGAGGATGTTCTACGACCGCGACGGAATGATAGTCACAGACGAAAAGGCATCTCCGGAAGAACTCAAGGCTCTCCACAAACTTATCGGCAAGGTACGCTCCGATATAGAAGCCTTCTCGTTCAATACTGCAGTGAGTGCATTCATGATTGCAGTCAACGAACTCACAGACCTCAAGTGCAGCAAGCGCGAGGTTCTTGAGCAACTGATCATACTTCTCTCACCGTTTGCGCCTCATATATCAGAGGAACTTTGGGAGGCTCTCGGTCACAAGGAAAGCATCACATATGCTCAGTTCCCGGAATATGTGGAGGCATATACAGTCGAAAATACCTGTACATATGCAGTCTCATTCAACGGTAAGACTCGCTTTACCGTGGATCTTCCTCTTGACATGCCGAAAGACGGGGTAGAGGCGCATGTACGTGGTCTTGAGCAGACTGCGAAGTACGTTGCAGGTGGCAATATACTCAAGGTCATCGTTGTGCCTGGTAAGATTGTAAACATTGTCGTTAAATAATAATTTCTTCGATATATGAAGACAAGCAGGTTTCTTAATGTTGTCTGGGATTATTTCCTGATGACGCTCGGCACGCTTATTTTCGTAATGGCGTGGACTTCTTTTCTGCAGCCGAACAGTCTTGCCAGCGGAGGTCTTACAGGTCTGACCACGATTCTCGACTATGCCACAAAGGGTAAGATTCCTATGGATTTTACTTTTGCGACGATAAATGTGATTCTGCTCGTGGCAGGATTCCTTTTCCTCGGAAAATCCTTCGGTTTCAAGACCATTTACGTGATCGGATTGTCATCATTCCTGTTCTGGTTCCTTCCCGAATATTTCCCGTTTCTGGAAGTGGTGGATCCTAATCTGGACAAGATAATGATTGTCCTTATCGGAGGTGCCATGGAGTCTATAGGAATCGGTTTGATTCTTCTCCGTGGAGGAAGTACAGGAGGAACTGATATCGTAGCCATGATTCTCAACAAGTACTGGCCGGTATCTCCGGGAAAGGTCTACCTTTATTCTGACATATTCATCATCTCAAGCCTGCTTCTCATTCCTGTGGAACAGGGAGGAGGTCTTGTGAATATGATCTATGCCTATATGATGATGCTTGTCTTCTCGTTTGGAGTGGATTTTGTCGTTCTCGGACAGAAATCTTCAGTCCAACTGCTTGTGTTCTCGAAGAAGTACAAGGAGATTGCAGACCATATAATATATGATGTGCAGAGGGGAGTGACGGCTCTTCAGTCAGTAGGCTGGTATTCTCAGCAGGAAAGCAAGGTCCTTCTGATAATTCTCAGAAAACAGCAGATGAGTGAGGTCATTAATGAGATCAAGAGGATAGACAAGGATGCTTTCGTGTCAGTTTCATCCGCGAACAGTGTTTACGGTGAGGGCTTCGAGGAAATAAAATCCGGTCCGAATCTCAAGAAAACCAGACATATAGAGAAAAAGTAAGATGGCAGGAAAGATATTAAAGACATCTATAGGTGGCCTTGTCAAGGAATATGGCCTTGTCACGTTGGGTGTGGTTTCCTATGCATTGGGATGGTCCATATTCCTGTTGCCTAACAACCTCATCGGTGGAGGCGTTTCAGGATTCGCATCCATCGTGTATTATGCTACAGGCATCCCGATGGGAGTTACATATTTCATTCTTAATGTACTGCTCCTTATTGTCGGTACCAAGATTCTTGGTACAGGTTTCGGTGGTAAGACCATCTATGCCATAGTCATGACTTCTCTTATGTTGTCCGTGATGCCTAAGGCCATCCCGGTGGACTTCATACACGAATTCGCCCTGTCCAATGGCAAACTCATCTGTACCATCATAGGAGGTGTCATAGCCGGATTCGGTATAGGTCTGTCCATATCACAGGGTGGAAGTACAGGTGGAACGGATATCATCGCACTTCTTTGGTGTAAGTTCCATTCCGCTTCTCCCGGCAGGGTGATACTCATCATTGATGTAGTCATCATTCTCTCATCAATGCTCTTCCCATCATATACTGAAGACGGCACACTCCTTCCTTTCGCAGAAAAACTCGCTGTGGTGGTTTATGGTCTTGTACAGGTTACGGTCAGCGGATATGCTGTCGACTTGTATCTGTCCGGTTCAAAACAGTCGGTGCAGGCTTTTATCTTTACAAAGAAATCCGAGGAAATGGCGGATGCGATTGCGTTTGATATGAGAAGAGGCGTGTCTATGATCACTGCAAAAGGATGGTATACAAAAGAGGACCGGAACGTACTTATGGTAGTTACGAGAAAGGCAGATCTGAACCTTCTTCTGCGTTATGTCAAGAGCATCGATCCTGATGCCTTCCTGTCCGTTTCCTCTGTGATGGGCGTATATGGACAGGGATTTGATACGATAAAGGTCAGGACAGAACGTAAAAAAAAGAAAAAAGCATAAAAAAAAGAAATTAATTTGCTCAACCCCTTCGAATCTTGCTTTTCGAAGGGGTATTTCTATATTTTTGTCCGCTTGATAACTCTAAAATCAAGCATGACATGGATGTATTCTTAATTTTATCTTCGATTTTTATCCTGGCATACATTGCCGTCAGACAGATTCTCAAGAATGTTTCCGGACAGATTCCTCCTGAAGAAAGCGCAAAGTACCTGCCGTTTGTCTTATTATCCGCCTCTTTTGTGCTTTTGTCTAATTTGTGTGCCGGAGAGTCGGCAATCAGCAGAGTTCCGTACTCGCTTTCACTTGCTTTGTCTCCGCTATATTGCATGACTTCCAGTTTCTTGCCTCAGAAATGGGTCAGGGCCATGGTGTTTTCGTCGGTTTCGGTATCTGTACTGTCAGTCATCCTTTCTCTCGTTGAGGCTTTGTCGCCGAAACCTTTTTTACAACCTGTGTTTTTCCGATATGCTGCCATGACGGTATGCTGCATCACCTCAATGGTAGTCCTGTCTGCCTTTTCCTTACGTCTTCTGGACATAGGGTGGGTGATGAGGGCAGGGTCTGTCTGGTCGATGACATGTCTGTATGTGGATGGCTTCTATATCATAATGATTCTGCTTGCAACTGGAGCGGCTTCTGCTATCAATGTATATGTCAATCTGCTTTTCATGATGTCTCTGATATTGGCATTATGCGTCAGGATAAAGAAATCTTCCATATTCGTGATAATGGAAAGCCATGAGCGGCGGATTGTGGAGTCTATGAAGGTTTCGAGCGTGCAGACGATATCTGATATCACAGGGACTGACCAACTCTATGTCAACATATATGAAAGAGTCGTGAGGTATTTTGACCTGCACAGACCTTATCTGAACAATGACCTTACGATAAATGATATAGTCGATGTCGTATATACCAACAAACTGTATATTTCCAAGGCCATAAATCACTGTACCGGAAGAAATTTCTGCCAGTTTGTCAATTATTACCGGGTCACCTATGCGGTTGAACTCTTCCGTTCTGACCCTCAACTCAAGGTTGTGGACATGGCCAACCGTTGCGGCTTCAATTCTGCTACTTCCTTCTCCGCGGCATTCCGTCTGTACATGGGTGATAATCCCGGTGACTGGTGCAGAAAGGAACGTGCGCGTATTATAAATAATTGAGAAACTGTCAGGAAAAGATTATCTTTGCAGAAATTCAGAATATTACGTTTTATGGCAGACGAGAAGATTATTTTTTCAATGAATGGTGTGGGAAAAATCCTGCCCCATAACAATAGAGTGATACTCAAGGATATCTATCTTTCCTTCTTTTACGGTGCCAAGATTGGTATCGTAGGTCTTAACGGAGCGGGAAAGTCCACCTTGATGAAGATCATAGCAGGTATCGAAAAGGGATATCAGGGAGAAGTGGTATGGGCACCCGGTTATTCTGTGGGATATCTTGAGCAGGAACCTCAGATGGATCCCGACAAGACTGTGATCGAGGTGGTTCAGGAAGGTGTGCAGGAGGTCATGGATATACTCAAGGAATATGAGGAGGTCAACATGAAGTTCTGTGAGCCGATGTCGGATGAGGAGATGGCTGCGCTGATAGAGCGTCAGGGAGAACTTACCGAGAAGATTGAGAACTGCGGTGGCTGGGAGATCGATTCGAAACTGGAAAGGGCGATGGATGCACTGCAGTGTCCGCCGTCAGATGCTCTGGTAAGCACTCTCAGTGGTGGAGAGAGACGTCGTGTCGCTTTGTGCCGTCTGCTGTTGAGACAGCCTGACGTGCTTCTTCTCGACGAGCCTACCAACCACCTTGATACAGAGAGTATCCAGTGGCTCGAGGCACATCTCCAGCAGTATAAGGGTACTGTGATTGCGGTTACCCACGACCGTTACTTCCTCGACAATGTGGCAGGCTGGATTCTTGAACTCGACAGGGGAGAGGGTATTCCATGGAAGGGTAATTATTCTTCATGGCTTGACCAGAAGAGTACCCGTCTTGCTCAGGAAGAGAAGCAGGAGAGCAAGCGACGTAAGGCTCTTGAAAGAGAGTTGGAGTGGGTACGTATGGCCCCTAAGGCACGTCATGCTAAATCCAAGGCACGTCTGGGTGCATATGAGAAACTTGCTGCAGATGACGGACGTGAGAAGGAGGCTGCACTCGAGATATTCATTCCGAACGGTCCTCGTCTCGGAAACAAGGTCATAGAGTTCAAGAATGTATCCAAGGCATATGGTGACAAACTCCTGTACGAGAATCTTAATTTTGTTTTGCCTCCTGCAGGTATTGTAGGCGTTATCGGACCGAACGGTGCCGGTAAGACCACTCTTTTCCGTCTCATCATGGGACTTGACACCCCGGATTCCGGAGAAATCACTGTCGGTGAGACTGTGAAACTCGCTTATGTAGACCAGCAGCACAGGAGCATAGATCCCGACAAGACCGTATATGAGACAATCGCTGAAAATTCTGAATTTGTAAGACTCGGCAAGAGGGAAGTGAATGCCCGGGCATATGTTTCCAGATTCAACTTCTCTGGAGCAGACCAGGAAAAACTTTGCGGAATACTCTCTGGTGGTGAAAGGAACCGTCTCCATCTCGCCCTGACTCTCAAGGACGAAGGAAATGTGCTTCTTCTTGACGAGCCGACCAATGATGTCGATGTGAACACAATCCGTGCTCTTGAGGAAGGTCTTGAGAATTTTGCCGGATGTGCTGTGGTCATTTCCCATGACCGTTGGTTCCTCGACCGTATTGCTACCCATATACTTGCATTTGAAGGTGATTCTCAGGTCTATTTCTTCGAGGGAACGTATTCCGAATATGAAGAAAACAAGAAGAGACGCCTCGGCAATGAAGAACCTAAGAGGTTCAAATACAAGAAACTGATGGAGTAATATTTAGATTGTACTAAAACCTGAGAAAATGAATAGATTCAGACCAATTATCCTGGTATTTTCCGTAGTGGCGGCCGCACTGCTCGCATACGGAATGTTCACATTGCCACGTCCGAAGCAGGCCGATGCTGAAGGATTCTCTTCAGCAAGGGTGGTCAAGGACATCGAGGTGATTTCCAGAGAACATCATTCTGTCGCTCATCCGCAGGAAAGGGCGGAAGTGAGGGAATACCTTATCAAAAGACTTTATGATATCGGTGCCGATACGGTAAGGGTCTTCAGTTATGATTCACTGACAGGACCGCAGAACAAGCATGTGATATATACTTTCGACGCACACAATGTCCTTGCTGATTTTTCTCCGGGTGAGTCGGATGCATCCGCCGACCTGCTTTTTGTAGCACATTATGATTCAAGGTATTCTCAGCCGTTTGCAAGAGATACCGTATGGTCATATGGCGCAGCCGATGATGGTTACGGCGTAGGTGTCATCCTCGAAACCGTATCGCAACTTGTCAAGGAACGTGCAGAATGGAAACAGGGTGTCAAAGTCCTCTTTACCGATGCCGAGGAGGTCGGTATGATGGGAATGAAGGCGATATGGGAAAACAATAGGGAAGTCTTTGACAATGTAGGACTTATGATCAATGTCGAGGCAAGAGGCACTTACGGACCGGCCCTTCTTTTTGAGGCCTGCCCCGGAAATGAAAAGGTGATCGACCTATATGCTTCATCATCGAGATATCCATATACCTACTCTCTTACTACAGTGGTGTACAACTTCATGCCGAACTTCACCGATTTCACAATCGTGAAGGATAGCATACCGGGCCTGAATTTCTCCACCATATCCGATGTGAATCATTATCACACCCATCTGGATAATTTCTCCAATATAAGCGAAAAGTCCATACAGCATTATGGTGAACAGATACTGCCGCTGGCGAAGAAATATGTCATGGATGAGTCATATTCATCTGCAGACACTCTGAAGGCTGAAAAAGATGCAGTGAATTTTACAATACCGGGACTGGGACTTCTGAATTTCAGCAAGACAATTTATTCGGTCGTGAATGCTGTCATCTTCCTGCTTTTCCTTCTTGTCTTTGGTCTTGAGGGCGTACGTGGCAGGATAAAGGCATCCAAGGTCTTCATGAAGTCACTTATGGTGCTTGGTTTTGCTATTGTCGCTCTGCTTTCTGGTGAACTTGTTGCGTTCGTATGCGGAAAGATCGCAGGAGTGGCATTCAAACCTTTCGGAATCATGCAGGGAATCATGTTCGATAATATCGCCATGATAGTTGCAGCGGCTCTTATGTTTATCATAGCCGTATCGGCATATGTGTATTCAAGGTCATATGCAGTCCGTGCAGTATCAGGCTCAATGAGGGCAAGCGCTTCACTTAATGCCGCGAAGAGTTACGCATATAACAACCTCTACGGTACGCTGGCATTGGTCTTCATCCTCAGTGTGGCGCTTCTTTTTGCATTGGGAGAGAATATGATGTTCCTGATACCTCTTGCATTTACGACAGTGGCGATGATACTTTTCCACTTGACCAATCTGCGTGTGTGGCTTCTGGCAGCCATTGTGCTGATACTTCTGCATGCATTCTCATTCTATTTCGCTCTGTCTATGGCTCTTACAATCGGAGCGCTCGGAGCAGTAATGATGCTTGCATTCTTTGATATCATGATACTCGTTCCGCTTGCTGACCTGTACATGATGCCATCCCGTAAAAAATAAGGAAACTCTAATCCCTGCTCCTTGCCAGACCTATGTAGTAAAGAAGTGTGGCGAGAGATCCGATGGCTGCTATGACGTATGTGTAGGCCGCCCATTTAAGAGCATCGATAGCCATAGGACGAGTCTGGTAGTCTGTCACTCCTGTGTTGCTCAGCCATGTAATTGCCCTGCTGCTCGCGTTGATTTCGACAGGCAGAGTGATGAAACTGAAAAGAGTCGTTGTGGCGAATAATGCAATGCCGAACCAGAGCAGACCCGGGAATGACTGGAAGAATATCACTCCGGCAAGAAGTACCCACTGTACTATATTTGATGCGAAACTTACCACCGGAACAAGTACGGAGCGCATTCTAAGCGGAGCATAACCCAATGCGTGCTGTACGGCGTGACCGCATTCATGGGCAGCAACTGCCGCTGCCGCTACACTCCTGCTTGAATATACTCCCTCGCTCAGAGCCACAGTCTTTGTCTGAGGGTTGAAATGGTCGGTGAGCATTCCGTTGGTCGGAACCACCTTTACGTCATATATTCCATGGTCGGCAAGCATTTTCTGAGCCACTTCCGCACCTGTCATTCCATTCGATATGGGAACCTGTGAGTACTTGTTGAAACGGCTCTGGAGCATCTGCTGAACGATGAAACTCAGAACCATTACAAGAATCATTATAATCCAAATGTTCATACTTAGTGTGTTTTAGTCAGTTCATGTCAATTTGTCGGTTATTACCGGCAGTATCCTTTGCAATAACCGGGCGCATATATATGCAAAAACTGCACCTGAGGGAATATTCCAATGTCACATGTCTCTATGTTTGATGAATGTAAGGTTTTTTGTAAATTTGCATGTTTATCACAACGCATGGATATGTTTAGAGAAGAAGAGTTTTCAAGATTGGAAATCAGTCTGCCTGCCTGTCTTGACAATTATAGATATTTCAGAGGTATATTGAATGATTCCACCAGGCTGTTGGTTCTTGTCAAAGCCAATGCATATGGTCACGGGGCAGTTGAATTTGCCTCTCTCATGGAAGATGCAGGGGCTGACTATCTTGCTGTGGCCTATCCTGTAGAAGGAATAGAACTGAGACAAGGAGGTATCAAATCACCGATCATGGTTCTCACTACGGGCACGGACTCTTTTGAGGAAATGATCAATTATGGACTGGAACCTGGCATTCCTAATCTATGCACCCTCAAGGAACTGTGTAAGGTGCTCGAAAAGAGGGAAGTGAAGGACTTTCCCATACATATCAAACTGGACACAGGAATGCATCGCCTTGGCTTCATGACTGAAGAGATATCAGACCTGATGGATTTTCTTAGCAAATGCGACAGGGTAAGAATAAAATCAATCTATTCTCATCTCGCCGCTTCAGACGATCCTTGCAATGATGATTTTACTCTCTCTCAGGTGGAACTTTTCAGAAGGAATGCTGACAAATTGTCAGACTGCCTGGGCTACCGGCCGATGTATCACATACTCAACTCTGCCGGTATAGAGCGCTTCCCGCAATATCAGTTCGATATGGTCCGCCTGGGAATCGGAATATATGGAGTAAGCGCCCTGCCTGACGTGCATCTTTCTCCTGCTGCCTCATTCAAGTGCAAGATACTTCAGATCAAGCATCTGAAATCATCAGACGGCACAATCGGCTATGGCCGTCATGGCAAGATTTCTCCGGAGGGAACAGTAATAGCCACAATACCGGTAGGTTATGCGGATGGTGTGGACCGGCATCTGAGCCGTGGCAAGGCCTCCTTCATGCTGAACGGCAAGAGAGTGCCTACCATAGGCAATATATGCATGGACATGTGTATGCTTGATATAACAGGCGTAGATGCCAAAGTCGGTGACACAGTCACGATATTCGGAGAGAATCCTACAATTTCAGAACTTGCGGACATACTCGGAACCATACCATACGAGATACTCACTTCTGTACCTCGCCGCATCAAAAGACTTATAGTAAAATAATGGAGACTACAGACAAGAAATACAAAGTCCTTTTCGTGTGCCTGGGGAATATATGCAGGTCTCCGGCAGCACAGGGGATATTCGAGCACATTGTGCGTGAAAACGGAATGCAGGACAGGATCGAGGCTGATTCTGCGGGAACATATAGCGGTCATAGGGGCGAGTTGCCTGACAGAAGAATGAGGACGGCCGCTCTTTATCGTGGTTTTGCCCTGACTCATAAGGCCCGTCCGGTGTCAGGTCTTGATTTCCTGGACTTCGACCTTATCATAGCGATGGATGACCAGAACTATGAAGACCTTATGCATCTCGCACCTTCTGTCGAAGCGACCCATAAGATCAAGAGGATGGCTTCATTCCTGAGACAGAGAAATATGTCATATATTCCGGATCCATATTATATGGGCGCGGAAGGTTTCAGTCTGGTGCTTGACTTGCTTGAAGACGGATGTCAGAATCTCTTTGAGACAATAAAGAAGGCGGAGTTTTGATTACTCCGCCTTTCCTTTATCTTGCCGAAACATTCCTGGCTATAAGCCGGAACAGACATGGTATATATTTGTAGAACGGTACCATGATGGTGTCGAATCCACCTATCACTTTCTGCTGCCTTCCGCGTGCGATGGCCTTGATGGCAACTTTAGCACATTTGTTCACATCATATCCGTTTGCCTGACCCGGGTCCATTATGCCGGTTGCCTTTCCATTTCCATCCAGAGCATTCTTTGATACTTCCGTGTGTATGCGTCCGGGGATGAGGATGGTGGTCTTTATCTGAGGATATTCCAGTGCGATGGTCTCGTAGAAACCGTGTATGGCATGCTTTGATGCGCAGTAAGCAGACCTCACAGGGAAGCCGAATACACCTGAAACAGATGATACTACAGCAATATGCACTCCTCTTTCAAGGAACATGTCCTTGAGGGATTTTACCAGATATATTCCACCGAAATAATTGACTTCCATGAGCCTGCGGTCTACGCTTATGTCAGTTTCGAGGGTAAGTGCCCTTTGTGAAATACCTGCATTAAGAAGAAGGAAATCCAGCAGGTGTCCCTCCTTTCTTATCCACTCCACAAGTTCATCGATTGACTCTGTCTTTTCTACATCCACGGTCTTGCACCATGCCTTGACGCCAAGTTCGATACATTTCTTCTGAACTCTTTCGAGGGTCTCCATGCGTCTTCCTGTCAGGATCACATTTGTGCCTTTCATGGCATACTGATATGCCATCGCTTCTCCGATTCCGCTTCCTCCGCCTGTAATCAGAACGGTCTTGTTCTTGAACTCCAGCATAATATTACAACATTAAACCAGCCTTTACCTTGTCAGCGACTTCCTGACCTTTGATATGTGTGAGGATGGCCAGACCAAACTCCACAGCCCAACCCGGGCCACGTCCTGTGATCATGTTGCCGTCCACAACGACACCTTCCTTGACATATTCTGCACCTTTTGCAATCAATGCATCCTCAAATCCGTCGTAGCATGTCATCTTTTTTCCTGAAAGATCCGGAAGAAGTCCCAGTACTACACTTGGAGCAGCGCATATAGCCGCAAGAGTACCACCTTCCGCATGATGCTGCATCATTATATCCATGAGTTTGCCGAATGCTGCGAGATTTGATGAGCCTGGCATTCCTCCTGGGAAAATCATAACGTCTGTCTTGAGACATGGACCGAAGGATGTAGATGCCTTGAATTCTCCGAAAGCCATGTCAGCAATTACAGGAATCCTGTTCGAACTGGTCACGATCCTGTCATCATATATGGAAACAGTCTTCACGTTGACTCCGCCTCTGCGAAGCATGTTGACGGTGGTAAGAGCCTCTGAAATCTCAAATCCGTCAGCAAGAAATATGTATGTTCCTTTCATAGTGTTGAAAATTACTTTATCATACAAAATTAATTATAATTATTGTAAATGCGAAATTCTCAAGCAATTCGCTGATAATCAGTGCATTATATTGCCTGTTGACTTCTCGGGCCATAAGCGTGTGCGAGTTAACTTTTTGTTACAAAGTAAGTTATGTTGCATAGAATGTTTATATTTGCAACGTGTTAGTATAGTGAAACTTAAAGATTAATTATTATGGAACTTAACAACATCGGAAACAACGCAGGTATTCTCTGGAATGCCCTCAATACAAACGGCAAGATGACAGAGGCTAAACTCAAGAAGGAGTCAGGTCTCGCAAGTGCAGATTTCTATACTGCACTCGGATGGCTCGCTCGTGAGGGTAAACTCAACACAGTTGTTGAGACACGCTGCGGTAAGGATTGCGAGTACTACACTCTCTAATCATCCTTACAGAAACAACGAAGGTGGCTTCAATTGCTGAGGCCACCTTCTTCGTTTATTTGGTAATGAGGTGTAAAAATGCGAAGTGACAGTCTGTCACCGGCGGTCCTCCCCACTATCGTGGGTCCCCTCCCTTTTCGGGAGCCAATGCCGCCCCGTGACAGACTGTCACTTCGCTTTTTATGAATTGACATGTGTCTTATTTGCTGGCCTTGATAGCAGCCTGTGCGGCAGCAAGTCTTGCGATAGGAACACGGAATGGAGAGCATGATACATAGTTGAGACCTGTCTTGAAGCAGAATTCAACTGATGCAGGATCACCACCGTGCTCACCGCAGATACCGCACTTGAGACCTTCGCGAGTACCGCGACCTTCCTTCACAGCGTAGTCAACGAGTTTACCTACTGACTTCTGGTCGAGAGTCTTGAATGGGTCTGCATCGAGGATCTTGTTGCCGAGGTAGTCACCCATGAATGTTCCTACGTCGTCACGTGAGAATCCGAATGTCATCTGAGTGAGGTCGTTTGTACCGAATGAGAAGAACTCTGCAGTCTTAGCCATGCGGTCAGCAGTGAGGGCAGCACGTGGAATCTCGATCATTGTACCGAACATGTACTTGATGTCCATTCCGAATTCAGCCTCTACCTCTGCACGGATCTTCTCGCAGATGGCCTTCTGGAAACGAAGTTCGCGCTCAGAAATTGTAACCGGAACCATGATCTCTGGCTTAGGATCGAATCCTTCCTTCTTGAGTTCAGCCGCTGCAGTGAAGATTGCGCGGAACTGAGTCTCGGAAATCATAGGATATGTGATGTGGAGACGTACACCACGGTGACCCATCATAGGGTTAACCTCGTGGAGTGACTCACCACGCTTCTCGATTTCACCTACAGTGATGTGGAGTTCCTCTGCAAGTTCGTTCTTCTTGATGTCAGTCTGTGGTACGAACTCGTGAAGAGGTGGGTCAAGGAGACGGAAGGTAACAGGCTTGCCGTCCATAACCTTCATTGTACCCTTCACAGCGGCCTTGATGAACGGCTCGAGTTCAGAAAGGGCAGCCTTACGCTCATCATCGTTCTTTGCAAGGATCATCTTGCGGAGTTTTGAGAGCGGAGTCTCAGCGTTCTGTCCGTAGAACATGTGCTCGATACGGAAGAGACCGATACCCTCAGCACCGAAACTGATAGCGCGTGCAGCATCCTCCGGAGTATCAGCGTTTGTGCGTACGCCCATTGTACGGAACTTGTCAACGATGTTCATGAACTGCTGGAAACGTGGGTTGTCAGAAGCGTCCATTGTGTCGATAGCGACGTCATATACGTAACCCTTTGCACCGTTGATGGAAAGTACGTCACCTTCGTGATATACCTTGTCACATCCCTTGAACTTGATTTCCTTCTTCTCGAGGTCGATATGCATAGCCTCGCAACCTACGATACAGCACTTACCCCATCCACGTGCCACGAGAGCAGCGTGTGAAGTCATACCACCGCGCTGAGTGAGGATACCTGCACATGCACGCATACCCTCAACGTCCTCTGGTGAAGTCTCCTCACGTACGAGGATAGTTGCGATACCTTTCTCTGCAGCCTCCATAGCAGCCTCAGAAGTGAAAGCGATAACACCTACAGCACCACCTGGAGATGCAGGAAGACCGTTAGCGATAACTGAAGCCTTCTTCTCTGATGCAGGGTCAAGGATAGGGTGGAGGATCTCATCGAGTTGAGCAGGAGCAACGCGTGTAACTGCTGTCTTCTCGTCGATCATTCCTTCCTCGAGCATGTCCATAGCCATGTTGAGGGCAGCAAGACCGGTTCTCTTACCTATGCGGCACTGGAGCATCCAGAGTTTGCCGTCCTGGATAGTGAACTCGATGTCCTGCATATCGTGGAAGTGGTTCTCGAGGTGGAGACGGATGCCGTCAAGTTCAGCATAAACCTCAGGCATTGAAGTCTCGAGAGAAGCGAGATTCTGGTTGTGTGGGTTCTTTGTAGCCTCGTTGAGAGGGTTTGGTGTACGGATACCGGCCACAACGTCCTCACCCTGAGCGTTGATAAGCCACTCACCGTAGAACTTGTTGTCACCGTTTGCCGGGTTACGTGAGAATGCAACACCTGTTGCAGAGTTGTCACCCATGTTACCGAATACCATTGACTGTACGTTTACAGCAGTACCCCACTCATCTGGAATACCCTCGATACGGCGGTAAGCGATAGCACGCTTTCCGTTCCATGACTTGAACACACCACCGATCGAACCCCAGAGTTGAGCCTCTGCTGAATCAGGGAACTCAGTGCCGAGAACTTCCTTCACGCGAACCTTGAAGCGGTCGCAGAGGTCCTTGAGTTCTTCTGCTGTGATGTCTGTGTCAGAAGCGTAGCCCTTAGCGACCTTCACCTCTTCCATCATTCTGTCGAGTTGCTGACGGATACCCTGGCCGTCTGCTGGCTCGATACCCTCAGCCTTCTCCATCACAACGTCAGAGTACATCATGATGAGACGACGATATGCGTCATATACGAAACGTGGGTTCTGTGTCTTTTCGATCATGCCGGGGATAGTCTCGGAGCAGAGACCGATGTTGAGGATAGTATCCATCATACCAGGCATTGAACTGCGGGCACCTGAACGGCAACTTACAAGAAGTGGGTTCTCCTTGTCACCGAACTTCATACCCATGATAGCCTCAGTCTTCTTGAGAGCCTCAGCCACCTCAGCCTTGAGCGCGTCGTTGTAACCGCCACCAAGTTCATAGTACTCGGTACAGCACTCTGTTGTGATTGTGAAACCTGCAGGAACAGGAATGTTGAGTGTACACATCTCAGCGAGGTTGGCACCCTTTCCGCCAAGAAGTTCACGCATAGTACCATTACCCTCGGCAGTCTTTCCACCGAAGCAATAGACTCTTTTCTTGTTAGATTCCATAAAATGTTGTAAGTATTTGATTAATAATGTATAACTATCTTTTTTGCGTAGCCTTTCACCGCTAGGTGTCAAGTTACGCACAAATCCGTTGCGAATTTAGTCAAAAATTCTTAAAAAACTGTTAAAAATCTCACCAATTACGGGTGGATCCGTGCATCTTAGTCTTCACCTTCGCTCGCATGTCCGAGAAGCGAAGCCAGGATGTCTGCGACTCCGTTCTTCCCTGTCTGTGTGATTCTTAGCGCACCCTCTTCGGCTGACGGATGACCTAAAGGATAATATGCTATGTCCTGCAGAAGAAGTTGAGAGTCAACATAGTCATAGTTTTCGTCGCTTACCTGTATAAGCACTCCGGGAATTTCTCCGAACAGGACTTTTGCTCGGGAATCTTCCTGATATGATGACATTATACCCTGTATGTCAATGTCCATGCCGTGGGGACCGCACATCGAATTCGCTGCTGTGACCAGGCCGCCGTCTGCGACAGTTACTCCTGCCATGATGATGCCGTCCTCGACAAGTTCACGTATCACCTCATAGCAATCAATGAAATAGTCGGGATCGGCAATTTCCGGCGCCATGCCTCCGCTCTGTCCTGCAAGTTGCGCAAGGAGTGAGTCCCCGAGACGGAACCGGCAGGTATCAAAAGGAATGTATATTATCCAACTCTCAGGTGCTGACACCGCTTTGGACGGACATCTGCGTTCTTCGCTGATCCACGGATGGCGGCTTTCATACGGTGAGGACTTGAACAGAGTGTCTTCGTGCTCCGGGTGGGAGTCTGAAACCGACCTGTCATATTCCTCATCCAGCCATGCGTAGAATTTTGCATTGCTTCCCTCATCCCCCTCTATGAAGAGATAATCTTCGAGTCTGACCCCCAGTCCGTATATGTATCCGCTGGCAGATTCCACGCTTCTGTAGAATGCGGACATGTTGCCGAGAGGTCTGCAGTTCCATTCCCACTGTGCCCAAAGTCTGAGATTGCCCAGTTTGAAATGCCCCTCACTCCATAGCCTGCTCAAAAGCGCACTGGCAATCTGCAGACGGGTGAAATGGTCCGGATACAGCATTCTGAACTGCCTTTCTTCATGTGCTGCCTCTGCAGTCATGGAGATGTATTCCTGCTCCTTGTCCGGGTCATATGAAAATGAGGACAGAGGCGGCTCTGTGGACTCGTCTATGATGTCTTCGAATGACGTTCCCGGGGTGAAGTCCTCATATCCGGTACATTCGTCCAGCAGTTCGGACGGGGTCATGTCCTGACGCACTCCGTCAATTATATATTGGGAATATAATGCTGATTCTTTTTCGGTCATATTCCTGAATGGGTTGAGAATATAATCCGTAAAAATAAGTATTTTTGCCAATTCAACAAAGCATTTTCAGATGGAATCAGGTTTTTCGGAACAAAAATATAACGAAATGATAGAGGGACTCTTCCGGAGATTCCCGTCATTTCAAAAAACGGGTGCTTCTGCGTATAAGCCGGGTATAGCGAACATGGAGTTCGTCGATTCCCTTATGGGACATCCTCATCGCAATTATGATATCATACATGTCGCAGGAACCAATGGTAAAGGCTCTGTGTCAAATATGCTGGCATCCGTGCTGTCGGCATTTGGGCTTAAGGTAGGTCTGTATACCTCTCCTCATATACTTGATTTCCGTGAGAGGATGAAGGTGGTAGACGAGGAATCTGTGACCGGATGCATACCCAAGGAATACGTATATGACTTTGTGGGCAAGTGGCAGGAAACATTCGATCACCTCGATCTTTCGTTTTTTGAGATCACTACCATTATGGCTCTTCAGTGGTTTGCAGACCAGAAGGTTGATATGGTCGTCCTCGAGACAGGTCTTGGAGGACGTCTGGATAGTACTAATATAGTCACCCCTGTGCTGAGTGTCATAACCAATATCGGACTGGACCACTGCGACATGCTGGGTGATACGCTTCCTGAAATAGCCTTTGAAAAGGCTGGAATCATCAAACCCGGAGTACCGGTCGTAGTGGGGGAGAGTCATCCGGAGACGGACGCTGTATTTGAGCGCAAAGTGCTCTATACCAATCTTCCTGAACCTGAGTTCATGGGAAACAGGGGAGCGATCATGTCTCTTCTTACGTTTGCAGACAAGACCCAGCCTCATCTGTGGGAAGAACATGAGTCGATTCTCTCGGAAATGGACCTGCAAGGAGAGTATCAGAGGAAGAATCTTCGCACGGTCCTCGCTTCATTGGCTGTCCTGTCGGGCACCTGTAACACTTTTGGGGAGAAAGTGCACCAGGTACCCTCAGATTTCGGGGTATCTGTAACGTTTTCTATGGAAAACTGTAACAGATGTGTCCGGGATGCGATAGTGAACACCGCTCGACGTACGGGTTTTCGCGGCAGATGGGAGAAACTTTCCGACGACCCTCTCACCATATGCGACATAGGCCACAATGAGCATGGTCTGCGTTATAATTTCGCACAACTTGAACGTATGCATCAGGAAGGCAGATGCACGGAACTTATCATAGTCTATGGTTCTGTTGCAGACAAGGATGTGGACTCGGTTATTCACCTTATGCCCGAAGATGCAACCTATATATTTACTCAGGCACAAAGCAGACGTGCTCTTCCAGCCCGGAAGATATATGATAAGTTCATCTCGTCGGGGAGGGATTCCTCTCGTGTGCATGTCAGGGAGAATGTGACGGAAGCGCTTGAACTGGCAAGGTCTATTGCGGCCAAGTCCATGGAGGAGAATCCTCAGTCCAGACCTCTTGTCTATATCGGAGGAAGCACCTACGTCGTTTCTGAGGCAGTTACATTATAAGCATCGCCCCGAATCCCGCAGCCAGTGCCACGACACAGTTTATGGCCTTTGCCCATAGAAAACTCTTCCTGCTTTCAGCGAGCAGAGGGATTGAGGCATGACCGTCCTGAGATATGCTGCTTGCAAGAAGCACGGGGAAAGGAACCACTCCTGCGGCAAACAGGGTTACGAATATAAGGTGTGGACCGGATTCCGGAATTATGCCTATCAGAGTGGCAAGCAGAATCATAAGTACAGTATTGTCGCTTATCCATCTGTCGATGTCCACATACTGAAGTCCGATTCCAAGCACCAGAAGAACTCCGAATGTCCATGCGAATATGACAGGCAGATGCTTCCTGACTATATGATCCCATAAATGCTCTTCCACAAAATGGTCTGATGCGAAGATCAGTACAAGAAGCACGATTACGCTAAGCCCGGCAAAAAGGACATTCATCCATCTCTCGTCAAGAAGATTTATCGTATGTCCGTCCTCATGATGGTGACCATGTTCTGTACATTCGCTGTGGGTGCCCTCATGCTGGCATTGACCATGTGCGTGCTGACTGTGGTCATGTTCCAGTTGTCCTCCTGCAAGTGCCGCAATGAATACTGCAAGTCCGACCAGCATGGTTATACGTTTCCATCCGAAATGGCGCATTGAACCGGTTTTGCCCTGCTCTTCATTGCAGGAAGAATGCTCGTGATTACATGCTTGATGTTCCTCATGTACAACATATCCGTCCGGACAGTCCGTCTTCGCACCACAATCGCTATGGTCGTGTCTGGGACACCTTCTGCTATGTATCCGGGCATATGCCCAATCAGTGACGACTCCGGTCAGAACGGCTATGACAAAGAGTATTGCGAAAAGGATGAGCGCCTGCTCCGGAATCATCGCCAGCATCACGAATGCCTCGTCACCGGATGAAGCCACCATCATGGCGACGAGCGCACCGAAACTGAACATCCGGTGTGTATATAAGGAGACTGTAGCGAATCCGCCCATGCATCCGGGAATGGATCCGAGAAGCGCACCGATGACCACCTGCCCGATCTTTGTCCTCTGCAGACCCTTGAACACAAGACCTCTGGACTCGATGTTCAATGACTCGATCATCATCATCATGACCACTACAAGCCCCGTGATCAGGATGGAATTTCTTAATATGTCAATGACGAAATGCATCATTCGATATACCCTGCTATGAAAAGATTGACTATAGGTCTCAGAGGCGAATTGGTTGTGAGGGTGACTATGGTCAGATGCTCTCCAACAGGAAGATTCTCGGTGTCCAGATGTACTCTGAAAGATACTTTTTCACCCGGAGCGGCTGCAGGTATCGTGCTGTGAGACCATTTCCTGGCATCGGCGTCGACCTTGTAGACGCAGAAGCACTTCTTGCCGTCATTTTTGAAAGTAAAGGTGGCATGAACTGTTTCTCCCCGCTTGATCTTGCCGAAAGAATATGTACTTTCATCGAATGTAGGTCTTGGACCCTTCATCTTTTCATCCTGACTCAGATGAGAGAAGTTCTCTTTTGTATATCCCCAGATACCTATGCTTGTCTTTCCTTCGCTGCTTCTGTACTCGCGTCCGTCCACCAATGGCGTTGTATGATATGTGTTCTTACCCCATATCTTCCTGTCAGCAGTTATTGTGAATGTCATCTCTGCCGTACTTCCCGCAGGTATCGGGTTTGGCGAGACGCTGACAGAAAGGTTCTCGTCCACATCCTTGAAGTCTATCTTTATCGGTTTGTCAGACGTGTTGGCCACCATGACGGCATCGCTCTTCTGACCACCCTGCTCGAGATTGCCGCATTTTATATGTGATTCCCTGAGGGCAAACGGACCGTAAGATACTGGGTACAGTTCTTTGAGTGGTTTTGCCTCCTCTATGGATACGCCTCTGATCTTGAGCAAGATAGGCTTCTTGGTGTCAGAGATGTACGTGGTGAGCGTCTTGTCAAATGGATAGGCTCCTTCGTCGTTCGAATAGGTTACAGATATCTTTCCGCTCTGACCGGGTCTCAGAGGCTCTCTTGTCCAATCCACATCCGTACATCCGCATGTGCTTATGACATTATATATGACCACAGGCTTGTCTCCGGTATTCTTGAGGTTGAATGTGCACGAGACAGGACCGCTCCTGTGGATGATGTCTCCGAAATTATGAACCATCTTGTCTATTTCGACAGACGGACTTACCTTAGTCTGGGCAGATGACAAAGTGCACGACAGTACGACCGCTGCGATAAAGCCCAATATATGTCTGATAATCCTCATAACCTCGCAAAGATAGCACAAATCGTTCTATATGTGCCTTTGAATATTAAAATTAATGCTTAAATTTGCACCGTCTTTGCACAAGCAGACGCAATTGAACTAACATTAATCAAATATAGAAATGGCTTACAGAATTACAGAAGACTGCGCAGCATGCGGAACATGTCTGCCAGAGTGCCCGGTAGGAGCAATCTCTGAGGGTGACATCTACAAAATCGATCCTAACGCCTGCATCGACTGCGGCACATGCGCTGACGCTTGCCCAATGGGTGCAATCGTTGCTGGCGAGTAATTTCGTCATAGAATCTAAAAAACGGGTGACCGGTCGTTTTGTGACCAGTCACCCGTTTTTCGGTAATGCCTGTGTGCTATTTTGCAAGAGGCATTGACTTGAATTCGATGATGTTCTTCTGTTTGAGAATCTTCTTGAGAATCTTCTTGACATCCTTTGATGTGACGTTGTTTATCGCGTCTTCATATTCCTTGTCATAGTCGATACCGTGTTCATCCCATTTCTCAAGGACGCTCATCCAATATTTGTTGCTGATGCGGGACTCAGGAAGATTCTTCTTGAGGTTTTCCACAGCCATTGTGAGTTCCTCGTCTGTAGGGCCGTTCTGAGCGAATGCATAGAGTTGTTCCTTGGCGATGCCGCAGAGTTTCTCAGCCTGCTCAGGATTTGTGTCGAACTGTACCTGGATCAGTGCTCTCTGCTGAGGACTTCTATGTCCTACCATCGCTACTCCCACACCGTAAGTACCGCCTTCCTTCTCTCTGATGTTCTTTGTATATCTCATGTCGAGGATATATTTTGCAATGCTCAGAGTGACGTTTGTACGTGTGTTTATAGGCATATATGCGCTGTAGAACTGCAGTACGCTTGACTTAGGAGTCTCCATTTCGAGTTCGAGAGTCTGGTTTGTCTGACCCTTGGCGAACTGGATGATATCCTTCTTGTTGATCTTGAGAGCCTTTCCCTCAGGGAGTGAACCGAAATACTTCTCTACCATAGGCTTGAGTGTCTCAATGTCCACATTTCCTATCACGAGGAGTGTCGCACCGTCCACACCGCTGAACAGTCTTCTGTAGTTCTTCTCAATTGTTGCAAGGTTTGCCTTGGCAATCACATCGTCGTCAAGAGAAATCACGCGTGGGTTGTTGCCGTAGAGAACCTTGTCGAGTTCTACTCCGAACTTGTAGTCAGGAGTGTTCTTGATGTTAGGGAAAACAGCATCGATCTGCTGCATGCCCACCTTGTATTCATTCTCATCGAAACGAGGGTCGGTGTAATAGAGATATGCAAGTTGGAACGCTGTCTCAAGATCTTTTGGTGCGCTCTGACCTGTGATTCCGTGAGAATATCCTCCGATATACGGCTTTGCTGAAGCGCGTTTGCCGGCAAGCATCTTTGGAAGTTGTGTGCCGGAGAACTTCGACACGCCTGTGTTGGCGAGATAAAGTCCCCAGATATTGTCCTCGAATGAAGCAAGGTCTTCCAAAGGAATATTGTTCTTACCGCCGTCCATGTCCAGGCTGAACATCACCTGATCCTTCTTGTAGTCGGTAGGGAGTGCGATCACTTTGAGTCCGTTGGCAAGAGTCCACACAGTAGAGCCGTGGATTCCGGCCTTCTCCTTGACCACAGCAGAACCCTTGAGTTCTTCGCTGATAAGCGGCTCGTTGAGGTTCTCCTCCTCATTTGCCTGGATATCAGCATTTTTAACTGCTTCAAGTATGGAGATGAGTTCGCTCTCTGTAGGGTTTACAAGACCTTCCTTTTCAGGACCGTTGTACAGGATGAGAAGATTCTCCTCAGGTATGATTCCTGCTACGAACTGAGAGAGTAAAGGTGCTGTAAGCATGGCGCAATACTGCTTTCCGACCATCTGCTCCATCTCAGGAGTCATATATGGCTCGTTGTCGTAGAAGTTGTTCAGAAGAGGACGTACGAAATCGGCATTCTTTCTTGTAGAAGCGGCCTCCACCGCCTTGTCGTATGAACTGAGAATGTTTTCAGTGGCTCTGCTTACCTCTCCTTCGGTGAATCCGAATCTCTTCATCTTCTCAAGTTCAGTCATGAATGCAGCAAATGCAGGCACAGCATTGCCGTCCTTGAATGACACGTTTCCGAATACTGCATCAGAAGTGTTGCACAGACCGCCCACTCCGAAACTTGCTCCAAGGAACGGTGCGTCAGGCTGTGAGGCGATGTCGGAGAATCTTTCTGACATGATAAGGCGGATATATGCCTTGACAAGATCGTTCATATACGCCATGTCGGTATTCCTGAACTGCTTTGGAAGCGGGTCTATCTTCCAGAGGACCTCGATGCTTGAACTCTGTGCCTCAGGGTCAGTGATGATGCCTACAAGCGGCTCCTTGTTGACAGGAAGCCTGTATTCCACCTTCTCGGTAGGTACCGCAGGGGCAGGAATATCGCTGAAGATTGTCTTGATCTTGTTCTCCATCATGTCCACATCGAAATCTCCCACTACGATGACTGCCTGCATGTCAGGATTGTACCATTTTCTGTAGAAGTTCACCAGACTTTCCCTCTTGAAGGTCTTGAGTTGCTCTTCGCCTCCGATAAGGGTCCTTCTGGAATATGGGGTGTCACCATAATAATAAGGAAGAGATTTCTCGAACATTCTCCAGCCTGCATCCCTTCTCGTCCTCCTTTCCTCGAGAATCACACCTCTTTCAGCATCGATTTCCTCCTGATCGCAGTTTACGAAATGCGAGTAGTCATGAAGAACAAGAAGACATGAGTCTATGATGGATTCGCGCACGATAGGGATATTGTTGAGCATGTATTGGGTCTGCTCGAATCCTGTCGATGCGTTGATGTTTCTTCCGAACTCCGCTCCTATGCTCTGAAGCCAGTCGAGAAGTTTCTTTTCAGGGAAGTTCTTTGTTCCGTTGAAGCACATGTGCTCAAGGAAGTGGGCAAGTCCGTCCTGGTCGTCCTCTTCCTGGAATGCACCTACGTCAGTCGCAAGGTAAAACTCCGCTCTCTGAGCAGGCTTGTCATTGTGACGGATGTAATATGTCAGTCCGTTTTCGAGTTTGCCGACCTTTACATCCGGGTCGTTCGGCAGAGCGGTAGGCTGCTGTCCGAAGACAGTCGAAGCGACCAGAATGGCCGCAATCAGAATGATTATACGTTTCATATTTAATAGGTTTTTCAGACTGTTAATCTCACAAAGATACTAAATTTATCGTATATTTGCGAAAATATGAATCGTTTTATGCAGGAGGATTTCAGATTAAGAATATTCGTTACGGTGGCATCTCTAAAGAGTTTTTCCAAGGCTGCAGCCCATCTGCATATATCACAGCCTTCTGTCAGTCAGAATGTTTCCGAACTGGAAAGGCAACTTGGACAAAAACTCTTCGACAGGCAGTATGGCGTGACTGTCCTTACACCTGCCGGCAAGGTCTTCCATAAATATGCCTGCCGTCTTCTTGCTGATTATGCGGAAATAGCAAGCCTCTTTTCACCACTTGCAGAAAACATAGTCAGAATCTCTGCATGCGAGGAAGTCTATGATTATCTCACAACTGTACTGCTTTCAGATTTCTCTGCAGTACATCCTGAAATATCCTTTGTAAAATCGTTCGAGCAGGATGCTGACCTTAAGGTCTCTCTCAAGCACGATGGCAATAAAAAAGGGACCTTCGCCTTGAGCGTCAGTCCCTCTTCGTATTTTACGTCCACTGAATTGTGGAAGGTCTTGTCTTACTTGTTCGCAAGTCTCTTGTAAGTTTCGAGACGGATCTTCGCAAACTCTTCTGTCTTCTGGAGGAGTTCCTCTGCTGAATCAGGGAACATCTTGTAGAGTGAAGCGAAACGTACCTCGCCTTTGAGGAAGTCCTGGAACTTGCTCCAGTCTGGTTCCTTGCTGTCGAGTGTGAACGGATTCTTGTCTGTTCCCTCGAGCATAGGGTTGTACCTGTAGAGATGCCAGTATCCGCACTCTACTGCAAGTTTCTCCTCCTTCTGGCTCAGACCCATACCTGCCTTCAGACCATGGTTGATACATGGAGCGTAAGCGATGATAAGTGATGGTCCGTCATATGCCTCAGCCTCCTTGATGGCGTTGAAGTACTGTGCAGGAGATGCACCCATTGCCACCTGTGCAACATATACATATCCATAACTCATTGCCATCATACCGAGGTCTTTCTTGCGTACTCTCTTACCTGAAGCGGCAAATTTGGCGATTGCACCTGCTGGAGTAGCCTTTGAAGACTGTCCGCCGGTATTTGAATATACCTCAGTGTCGAGGACGAGGATGTTCACATTTTCACCTGAAGCGAGCACATGGTCGAGTCCGCCGTATCCGATGTCGTATGATGCACCGTCACCGCCGATGATCCACTGGCTGCGTGCAGGAATGAATGTCTTGTACTCGATGAGTCCCTTGCAGATGTCGCATCCGCAGCCCTCGCAAAGAGGAATCAGAGCGTCAGCAACCTCGCGGGTAACCTTAGCGTCATTCTTGTTCTCAAGCCACTTTGTGAAGAGAGCCTTCATCTCGTCTGTGCAGCAAGAGCATGCAAGACCTTCCTCCATCAGGCGTGCAACTGTCTGGCGTGCCCTGTCTGAACCGAGTTTCATACCGAGACCGAACTCACAGAAGTCCTCGAAGAGTGAGTTAGCCCATGCTGGACCGTGTCCGTCTGCGTTCTTGCAGTAAGGTGCTGCAGGGAATGATGCACCGTAGATTGATGAACATCCTGTTGCATTGGCAACCATCATGTGGTCTCCGTAAAGTTGAGTGATGGTCTTGATGTATGGCGTCTCACCGCAACCAGCACATGCTCCGGAGAACTCGAAGAGAGGCTGTGCGAACTGAGCGTTCTTGATGTTGCCGGTCTTAGGCTGTACATTGTCCTTGTAGCCTACGTGTGAGTTGAGGTAGTCGAAGTTTGCCTGCTCTGCCTCCTGAGTTCCGAGAGGCTTCATTACAAGTGCCTTCTCCTTTGAAGGACATACATCGGCGCAGTTGCCGCAACCTGTACAGTCGAGGACTGAAACACTGATAGCGAACTTGTACTCCTTGAATACAGCCTTGCCCTGCTGCATCTTGAGACCTTCAGGTGCATTTGCTGCCTCTTCCTCAGTAAGGAGGAACGGACGGATTGCTGCGTGAGGGCAGACAAATGCACAGTTGTTACACTGGATACAGTTGTCTGACTGCCACTCAGGAACCTTCACAGCGACACCACGCTTCTCATATGCTGTTGTGCCTGCAGGGATTGTTCCGTCTGCCTGATCCTTGAATGCGCTTACAGGGAGAGTGTCTCCTGCCTGTGCGTTCACGATGTCCGCGATATTCTTCACGAACTCAGGAGCGAGACGGTCCTTGTTAGGGTTCTCGAACTTGGCAGTGATGTTCTTCCAGTCTTCAGGAATCTCCACCTTGGTGTACTCTCCACCTCTGTCTACAGCCGCATAGTTCATGTTCACGATGTGCTCACCCTTCTTTCCGTAACTCTTCACGATCGCCTTCTTCATATACTCTACAGCCTCCTCGTAAGGGATGATGCCTGTGATCTTGAAGAATGCAGACTGGAGGATGGTGTTCGTACGTCCGCCGAGTCCGATCTCAGAAGCGATCTTGGTGGCGTTGATGATATAGAGGGTGATGTTCTTCTTTCCGATCACAGCCTTCACATGGTCAGGGATTCTCTTGAGAGTCTCTTCCTCGTCCCAGAGGCTGTTAAGAAGGAGTGTACCGTTCTGCTTGATGCCCTTGAGCACGTCATATTTGCTCAGATATGAAGGGACGTGGCATGCCACGAAGTCAGGTGTTCCTACAAGGTATGGAGCCTTGATAGGGAGGTCACCGAAGCGGAGGTGTGAACATGTATATCCGCCGGACTTCTTTGAGTCATAGTCGAAGTATGCCTGGCAGTACTTCGGAGTGTGCTCACCGATGATCTTGATGGTGTTCTTGTTTGCACCTACAGTACCGTCTGAACCGAGTCCGAAGAACTTGCACTCTGTTGTGCCCG
This sequence comes from Bacteroidales bacterium, assembly GCA_015060205.1. Classification (GTDB taxonomy): domain Bacteria; phylum Bacteroidota; class Bacteroidia; order Bacteroidales; family UBA932; genus Cryptobacteroides. The sequence goes on along the minus strand of SUYY01000030.1, from coordinate 4,043 downwards.
GCTTAACGATCGAGAACTCTTCCTTCTGTGGGAGAGACTTGAATGTGAGGTCGTCCACGATGCCGATGGTGAAGCCGTCCTTCGGTTCAGCCATCTCGAGGTTCTCATATACTGAAACGATCTGTGCAGGAGTAGTGTCCTTTGAAGAAAGACCATAACGTCCGCCAACTACCAGAGGTGCGTTCTCGACTCCCTGGAAGAGAGCCTTGATGTCAAGGTAAAGAGGCTCGGCAAGAGCACCCGGCTCCTTGGTCCTGTCAAGAACGGCGATTCTCTTCACGCTCTTTGGAAGAGCCTTCATGAAGTACTTCGCAGAGAAAGGTCTGTAGAGACGAACTATCATCACACCTACCTTCTTGCCCTGTGCGCTCATGTAGTCGATGGTCTCCTTGATGGTCTCGGTAGCGGATCCCATTGCCACGATGATGTTTTCAGCATCCTCTGCACCGTAATAGTCGAATGGACGGTACTCGCGTCCGGTAAGTTCGCTGATTTCGCCCATGTAGCGTGCAACTACATCCGGAACTGCATCATAGTACTGGTTGCAGGCCTCACGTGCCTGGAAATATACGTCAGCGTTCTGTGCAGTACCGCGGGTTACAGGAGCGTCTGGTGAAAGAGCCTTTGCGCGGAATCTTGCAAGAGATTTTGTGCTGAGCATACCCTTGAGAGCAGCCTCGTCGATGAGTTCGATCTTCTGGATCTCATGAGAGGTACGGAATCCGTCGAAGAAATGCAGGAACGGAACGCTTGACTTGATTGCTGCAAGATGTGCTACTGCAGCCATGTCGAGTGCCTCCTGAACTGAAGCGGATGCGAGCATCGCAAATCCTGTCTGGCGGCATGCCATCACGTCCTGGTGGTCTCCGAAGATGGAAAGTGCGTGTGATGCGAGAGCACGTGCAGAAACGTGGAAGACTGTAGGAAGAAGTTCTCCCGCAATCTTGTACATATTTGGAATCATCAGCAGCAGACCCTGTGATGCTGTGAATGTTGTGGTAAGAGCACCTGCCTGAAGGGATCCGTGTACTGCGCCGGCAGCACCACCTTCGCTCTGCATTTCGGTTACCTTCACGACTTCGCCGAAGAGATTCTTTTTGCCCTGGGCAGCCCATTCATCGACGTACTCGGCCATTGTCGATGACGGGGTGATAGGGTAGATTGCGGCATGCTCACTGAAGAGGTAAGCGATGTGCGCTGCAGCCCAGTTACCGTCACATGTGACGAATTTCTTTTCGTTTGCCATAATTCGTTTAATTTATGTTTAACTTTTGTCTTGAATCAAGATCAATACGTGCTGACAGAAAAGCACTAATCATGCAAATTTACTGATTTTATTTCAAAGGCGTACATATAAAATGGTGTTTTTTCTCAAAAATCACTACCTTTGCAGAACGTTAGGCCCTATAGTTTAATGGATAGAATTTCAGATTCCGGTTCTGACGGTTGCGGTTCGATTCCGCATGGGGCTACATGATATGAAACAAGGACCGTTTTCAGCGGTCCTTGTATTGTTCTGAAGCCTCTTCATGTTCGCGGGCTACAGCATCTCTTATCTCTTCAGGGGAAATAACCTCGATCCTGCTTCCATATTTGCAGAACTCCATGATCAGGTTCCGGTCAGGACAGACAAAGAGCCGGAACGTGACATGTTTCCCGTCGTTTCCTATCTCTTCCTGACTGCTGTGCAGGGGCAGATCCCTCAGATATCTTGCTTCTGTGGTACTTGTCCTGAATGTGACGCTCTGTCCTTTCCCGTTCGGAAGATATATGCCGAAACTCGTGGCAAACAGACCGTCCACATCGAAGTCCTTCGGCATTTCGAAAGTATTTCCGGTCACCTCAAGACTCTCCACACGATCCAGACCATATACTCTCAACCCCTCTCTTTCCAGACAATAAGCAATTATATACCAACGCTTTGCATATTCCTTTACTGCATATGGCCTGAGAGTGAACCTCTCTGCAGATGAACTGGTGTATTTGCGGTATTCTATGACTATCTCATGGTTCGCTGTCATCGACTCCATAACGCTGGTCAGATGCTGGTGTCCGGAAGGTATGTCCTCTACCGCCACACGTCCCGACAACCGCTCTTTTCCAAGAGACAGCATATTGTTGACTGTGAATGTGTTTATAAGCCAAGCAACTTCCGCTCTTTCGTCCGAAACATCATCCGAGTATTCGATGAAATAGCGGTTAGTGCTTCTGTTGCAGCCGATATGTATTCCGAAGACTTCTTCGATGGCCTCCCTATGATTGTTGAAGGTGCGTCTTGAATAGGGACTGTCAAATCGTCTCTCCCATCTGTCGGAGATTTCATCAAGACGCAAGCCTTGCTCACCTGCACGGATGAAAGTCTGTACAAGCCATATGTATTTCTGCAGAAGTTCAGTTACCATTATCTTATAATCTGTTCTTCGTCAGTGAGATAGCCTTCTGTGGGAGCCGTGGTCAGTGTCGCGTAGTTATGCTCGTTGTCTTTCTGTACTCCACCTTTCCCGATGCCTGAATCTCCGCTGTTGGTCTTCATATAGTCTCCGCAGATAGCGAAGTCCCAGTCCTTTCTCTGTGCCCATGCAGCGTCGTCGGCATCATCGTCAAATTTGCCTGTTCCCACGACCTCACCCTTTTCAAAAGAAAAGTAGGTCCAATGGTCATCGCTCAATCCGTGAATGGTAAGTTCAGCCGATATGTTAGGCAGACTCTCTTCGGAAGTCCTGCAGGAGCACGCCGAAGCGATTGCCGCAAGAACAGAAATTATTCTGATTATCTTTCTCATAGTCCTATTCTACATTTGTGCTTCCGCTTGGAGCATATACATACTTGATCTTTATAGTGCCGTTCTCTCTGTCATATTCGGAGAAACGCACCTTGGCATATTTTCCCTCCGCAGTACGGAACACATAAGGCGAGGCGATAGGCTGCTTGCTTCTGTTGAGCCATTCGACGTTGGAGAAAGAGCATTTTGCCGGCGGAATGGACGGTATGTTGAAGATGTTCTTACCCTTTTCGAGAGGGACCCCGTCTATCTCCTCATGAACATAGACTTTAGGATTGGCAGGATCCTCTCTGTAGTCGTATACCTCAAATGCCTTCATCACACCTTCGCCATATCTGGTGCCTCTGTCAGCCCTGGTGACCGTCAGAAACCAGTTAGGGTCCTTCAGATTTTTTACCTGGGACAATATTTTGCTGAAATCCATGCCGAACTCAAAATAGGTGAGACCGCCGTTACCCTGCATCGCATAGTCACCTCCCTGATGATCGAATAGTGCAAACGGGAGATCATATTTCGGAGTTAAGGCATTGTTGTCTTCACTTATACCATACCTGAATGACAGGTCGTTTCTTGATGTATAGTCAAGTGCAACCTTGAACACGATGTCAGGATGTTCTACGTATTTAGGTATGATGCCCAGAAGGTCCTTGCTGAGTTCTGTATTCGGGAAGTTCTGCAGGAAGAACCAATATGGCAGGTAATAACGGCCCCTGTCGTGATACCAGAAGTTCTCACCATACGAGTTTACAGCGATAAATGCGCCTTTGCTTATCTTTCCGTCAGGTCTGGTGAACTCTACCGTATCATCATAACCTGCAATAGTCATTGCATGGGCACCGTCATATGCAAGTTTTGTCAGAAGACAATTGTAGCCTGTTTCTGAAGGACCGGAGTATTCGGTGTCGAATTTCCAACCAGTCGCCTGTGATGAGAACGTCAGAACGCCACCCTTGCCTCCTTCAATTCCTTTGTTCCAGAGATACTGCTTGATTTCAGTGAGACTGAGTGAGTCCGTGATTTCAAGATTTACGAACTCGTCCACCTTGTAATGCATTGCATTGAGGTATTTGTCAAATCCGCTAGCCCATTTGAAAGAGTAGGTTCCGGTCTGTTTAGGGAAGTCCTTCTCGGTTATGAGTCCGTTCTCTGTAGAGAGTTGAAGACCATCGAACTGAAATGAACCCTCATCCTTGCCACCGTTTATCAGATTCCATGTATAGAGATAACTGAATCTGTTTTCCGGCAGGGAAGCGTCCCTGTC
>SUYY01000029.1 GCA_015060205.1 Bacteroidales bacterium | reverse complement strand
TGATGTATGATTGGGATGATATATCGGATGCCGCAATCGGATCGGTAGGATATAATAATTTCATCGTACCGGAATTAACTCTTTTAAGTCAGTCCTTCTGGAAAGATGAGGCACCGTATGTCAGGGTATATTTGGACAAGAGCATGAATGTTCCTTACGCGAAAGACTGGCTTTACGACTATATTACAAGACTATACAAGACCCCCACATACAGTGACAGTTCTGAGGTAGAGGAAAAATATACAGAATTGTTCGCCTCCGCAGATGAGAACGATACTCCTCTGCATATCTGGAAGGATGACAAGTCGGTCATTGCGTTGGTCCGCTATGACTATTCCGATATGGACGGCTATATCGGAAGTTATGTGACTTATATCAAGGCGGAGCCGGTGAAATAGTAAAGACGGGAGTCTTTAATAAGGCGAATTCCCGACACGAATGCCGAGGATTGTAATTGTTAGATAAATGAGAGTTTAATTTACTCTTTTAAAGGAAATATTATATGTAGTTAATATATTGGCGGAAGAATTTGGAGCAACTTGTTGCCATTCCCACTTCATTACTGATTCATTCAGTTTCACGATTCTATAGTTTCTTTGTGCGTATCCTGATTTGGGATTTAGTGTGAGAACGCCTTCGGTGATGGAATAATCATATTCGGTTGTTAGCATTTCACCCCATAACAATTCGTTAAGGATTGTATATTCGTAAATACAAGTGCTATCCTCATGAAAGACATACTTATGCTCTCCTGATTCTTCTATACGGCAAATCCATTCACCGATAATCCGTGAAGGGTCAATTGCAGATTCCGTATAGTCTTTTTCATTAAGGCAGCCACATAGACTATTAATAGAAACTATTAAAGCAAGAATACGTTTCATATACAGTGTTTTAACTAAGTAAGGTTGGGTTGCGAAATATCGTACTATCTTGTCTGTAAGTCCCTTATCCATAACAAATGGCGTTTCTGCAAATTTAAAGAATATTCATTTTATTGCAAAGAATGCTCGACTACCGTCTTAAAGCAGTCTGCATCAGAAAGGCAAATCCAAAGGAAGTCAGTGTATATATCTCAGAAATGCAGGTAGCAGAACTTATACTATTTGATGACGTTACTTACACTCTTGAAGAGGTAAACGCACTGCTTTAATCATACACACCACAGATAAATGATACTTATTGTGGTTATTATTTGTTATATTTGCAACGTTCTTTATACAAAAAGGCGCCCAAAATCTATATGGACAAATTCAAATTTATCGACCTGTTCTGCGGAATAGGTGGATTCCACCAGGCCATGGCAGACCTCGGTGGAGAATGCGTATATGCAAGTGATATTGACGCAGATTGCCGCAAAACATATGAAAGAAACTACGGAATTAAACCTGATGGAGATATTACCAAAGTCAGAGAGGAAGACATTCCAGCACATGACGTACTTTGCGGCGGATTCCCTTGTCAGGCATTCTCAAAGGCCGGTAAAAGACTGGGATTTGCAGACGAGACCAAAGGTACCTTGTTCTTTGACATCCTCAGAATCCTTAAATATCATAAGCCAAAGTATGCACTCCTTGAGAACGTTCGTAACCTTGCGAGTCACGACGGAGGAAACACATGGAAAGTAATCCACGACTCACTTGATGACATAGGATACAATGTTATATCTGAGCCTGTTATTTTTAGTCCTCACTATATTGGTGTTCCACAGCACCGTGAAAGAGTATTTATCATGTGTGTTAGAAAGGACATTGGCGAATTGCCTCCTTTCTATTTCAACATTAATAGAATACCGGAATGCTCCATTGATGACATACTGCAGAAGGATAGCGAAATTGAAGATCTTAAAAGATATCAGTTAAAACCCGAGCAGATTGAATGGATCGATAACTGGAACGAATTCATTCAGGGAATCAAGTGTGACAAATTACCTGGTTTCCCTATCTGGAGCGACTGCCTATGTCCTATCGAAGAAAGCCCTCTCTATAAAGATTGGGACAATCAACCTGGTTGGGCAAAGAACTTTGTCAGAAAGAACAGCGAACTTTGGGAGAACAACAAGGAATTTATCAACGCATGGCTGGAGAAGGCAAAGAAAAACAAGTTATTCTTTGGATCCAAAGCAAAATTTGAGTGGCAGGCTGGCGACCTTAAGAAACCTAACATCTGGGACCACATTATGCAGATCAGGCCGTCTGGTCTTCGCGTTAAACCTGGTACTTATTTCCCTGCTCTCGTTGCTATTACTCAAACATCAATCGTGGGTAAAAGAAAGAGATACCTTACACCAAGAGAGTGTGCCAGGCTCCAGAGTTTTCCTGACACATTTATGTATGACGTTAAAAACCCACAGGCATACAAGCAGTTTGGTAATAGTATCAACGTAGAACTGGTAAAATTTTTCGGGAGATATATGTTTGGAGATCCTGAAATCCAGCACAAATACTCTTGGGAAATGCAGTTTGGCAAGGGCGAAGAAGAGCCTACATTGTTCCCTGACTATGACAAAGAATAAATACCATATTTCGATTCAGTCTATTGAAGCACCGCACATGCGGTGCATTTCTTTTTAATAATGATACTTATTGTATGTATATCATGGAAAATACTGAACTCAAAACTCTAGGACAAACAATTCGTTTGAAGAGAGAAAACTTAGGGCTTACCCAGAACGAAGTTGCTGAAAGAGCCGGTCTTGATAGGAACTACATTGGTATGGTTGAACGAGGTGAAAGGAACCCCTCATACCTATCTCTAATCAAAATCGCGAAAGGTCTTAATCTTACTGTCTATCAACTCATAAAACCATAATTCACTATGCTACACCACAATACACTATACGAAATCGAGACAAATACCAATACTGGAGTCGAGTATGAAATTGCCCTCTTCTACAAATTGATATCAAACAATTCGGACGAACAATCACAGGTAAAGAAGGCTATCAGAAAACGTCTTGACAGCGACAAAGTAGAAGAAATCATGCGTTATACAAATACAAGCAAGATTTTGACTGCTTTACGTGAGCGTGGTCTAACCTTAAAGGACGCTTCATTTGAAACCCAGAATGATGAAGTCGGTCCGGCTGACGTAGTTTTATTCGCCGAGGACAAGGCCGGAAAAACTCATCGCATAGGATTGTCTATCAAATTCGCAAACACTTGCACGCTCGATGTTACTGGTAGAAAATTCATCACAGACGAGCAGATTAAAGTACTGAAAGAGAAATATATAACCAAATATATTCCTGAGTTCAAAGTCTATATGAAAGCCACCTATGGCCACGCAGAGAACTGGCATAGAAAGCAGCACCCGATCACAGAGCGTATGATAGACGAAATCCGTGACGCTGTGATTCTTAATTGGCCCAAAGTCAAGAACAAGGTGGAACTCATGAAGAATCTCTTCCACGATACTTCACCTATCGAATTTTGGGTTGTTAACTATAGCAGAACTGATTACGCCCTCAAGACGAAGCCTTCAACTATTGACATGTCGAGAGCCAACGACGTAGTTGTAAAGAAGTACCAGACCTCTTATGTGGCATTCTATGTTGATGACGTGAGGGTGGGAAGAATGCAGGTCAAATTCAATAACGGCTTCGTTGAAAGCAACTTCAATCACAAGGGTCTCAGAAAGAAACAGACTAGCGACTTTATTGTGGACGGTCTCGAGTTCATATATGGCCAGCCTTTCGGCTCCTGGAATTTCAGCGTAGAAGACTAATTCTCATTTACAAATCAGAACACTATATTATGCTAAAGGAATTATTTGAAAAAAATAAGAATATCGTCATCAATACGGATATTGACGGTATTCTATCGGGAATTATTCTTGTCAAATCACTGGGTTGCAAGATTGTTGGTTTTACAAACAGCAAAGAATACGTATGGTTAGCCGATGGGTATGATGACCTTTACGCACATGTATATGTAGATATGTTTGTGACAGACGACAGAGCAATATGTATTGATCAACATATTGTCGCCGTAAATGATGAGCATCAAAAAAAGATTAAAGAATCAGGCACTAAATTTAGTCCACAGATTGACGGTAATAGAATATTTACAAACGATAGTTATCCTGTAAAATATCCTTTCGGAGCCACCCATTATATAATCGCTCAACTAGAATCCGAGGGAATTAAGGTTGAACTTCCCGATTTGATGACACCAGTGCCAAATTCAAAGATTAACCTTGCTGATCTTATTTTAAGGGCAGATGATACTATGGCATCAACCGTTTACGCGTATAGAGATAACGCACTTTATTGGTGGAAATACCTAAAGGATAAATCGCCTAAATCAGACATTATCAATGGTCTCACGACATATCTTGAACAAATCAGGAAGGAGATCATAGACAATATGGTCAAAAGCGGGCGTAAAGACACTAAGAAAAATCGCGAAGAAGCATGCAAAAATGCCGTCGGTCTGATTAAGAAAGATACCAAAGATTACTTCCAGAACGAGTTTGAAAGCAAGTCAAGTGATGGAGGATTCCGTAAAATAACAGATGACAATGGCAATCTTCTGCCGAACATCAAGAAATACATAGAAGCAGTGGCCTCTACATTAGGAGTTACTGACATTGATATTCCAGCACATTATATAATTCATAAGGGAATATATCATCGTAGTAGTTGGTTACCTTATTTCGAGAAAGACTTGGTTAAAGATTATACATTCTACGGTCACAAGATTTTCTCATACGCTTTTATATACACGCCTGATGAAACCGGCGAAATCAACTTCAGTTTTACACTTGATATGGAATAAATTATGACACTATCAGAGATTTTTGACAAGAACAAGGATATAGTCATCAATACTGATATTGATGGATTCCTTTGCTATAGAAACCAAGTACTCTGAGAATTTGGGCACTAACGAAGCATCAAAGACGGATAAAGCCATAGAGACAATCAGACAACTGATCTATTTTAACAGTGATTTTGAGGAACGAATCAATAAAAAGAAGACCAAACTTACTCAGATATATAGAAACTTCCTTTTGAGTGAAAGATATGGATTATGGATTGGTGCAGAATCATATTCTATAGTACTATCTCCCGAACTCCACCCATCCGCCGATGATGAAGTCCTTTCCGTCACAAATGAAATGCGACCTGAATACAAAGGAAAGCTACAGAGTATCACTTTGGAATCCTTTACAAATAAACTGATCACTGAATCTCCCGAAGAATACGCTGAGATATTCAGAAGATTCAGAGACCGATACTTGAGTTTCGACAGAGTAGAATAATTCAGATTGATAGCCACTCCACAATCCCTTCCACATAAGTATCCACCACAGCCTGCTTGCACCTCTGCCCAGCAGATAATCAAGATTTGATCGAGAGTCCATAAAGAAGTTTTCGGTCAATATAAATATAGCGGACATTGGGAGTTTTGCTCGATTTGTGCCAGTGGCGGCCATAAATATGCCCGATTTTCTGGCCAGAGATGAGATTTTTCTATGAGTGTCCAGAAATAGGGCCAATTTTCTGGCCGAGATTGTAACCTCGTTTGCGTCACATCTCTATAAAAAATGCCTTCTAGATGTCTAGAAGGCTTTTTCGTGAGGTGCCTAGCGGAATCGAACCGCTGTAGCAGGTTTTGCAGACCTGTGCCTAACCGCTCGGCCAAAGCACCATTACCGTTTTGGGATTGCAAATATACGCATTATTTTTGAATCTGCAACCTCTTTGGAAGATTTTGTGGTAATATTGTCGAATGAAATAGTCATGCATGGTTATCGCCGACTGTCATGTATTCATTCTGGATATCAAAAGAAAAATCACACCACACTACACCACTAATATCCTGAATTTTACCATTCATACACCAAATCCTGCAGTTCGTCCGACTTGTGCGGCATAGATATTGCAATTTCACTTAAAAGCAGTACCTTTGCATCGAGTTGATCGGAGAGGTCTCAAAACTCTCACAACTCATTGGTTATTAGTTTTAGTGTTATTAATTATGTGGTTAGATGAGGCATCCCCGCGCGAGCGGCGACGTCTCATTTTTTTATATACTACTCAACGTAAAGAAGAAGGCCTTTGAGATACTCCCCTTCCGGATGATAGATATTTACGGAGTGGTCGCAAGGCTGATTGAGTCTGTCGAGTATCCTGACACTCCTGCCACATTGCGCAGCAGCGGAGAATACAGCAAGTGCAAATGCCTCCTTGTCCACCACCTGCGAACAACTGTAGGTGAAGACCAAACCTCCTGGAGCAACCTTCGAGATTGCTGCAGCATTGAGCCTCTGATATGCTCTAAGGGCATTTTTCAAGGCACCTCTATGCTTGGCGAATGCCGGCGGATCCACTATCATGAGGTCATATTTTCCTTCGGGCACATCACGAAGATATTCGATTGCATCGCAGCAAAGACTTGTATGACGCGAAGCCTCAAAACCGTTTGCTTCAACATTTCTATCCACCATCATCATGGCCTTTCTGGAACTGTCTACAGAGTCTACATGATCTGCTCCGTTTGCTAAAGCATAGATTGAGAAGCCACCTGTGTAACAGAAGAGGTTCAATACGTTACGTCCTTTGGAGAGACTGCCCACCAAAGCCCTGTTATCACGCTGATCAAGGAAAAATCCGGTCTTTTGTCCCTCAGTCCAGTTGACAATGAACTTCTGTCCGTTTTCCAATACAACAAGTTCATCCTCAGCAAAACCCTCACGCTTATACAGATATCCGTCCACAAGATCGAGACCTGCCTTGAAAGGAGCCGTACCCGAACTCTTGTCATATACCGCCTTTAAAGACTCTCCATAGACCTTCTTCAATGCATCGGCGATCTGCCCCTTAGAACGGAACATGCCGGCTGAATGCGCCTGAATCACGCAGACACCGTCGTAATAATCTATGATAAGACCCGGCAGATTGTCGCCTTCTCCATGAACGAGCCTGTAGCAGGTGGTATTCTCACTGCCATGAAGTCCGCATGCCACACGTACCTGTAAAGCCCTTGCAATCATCTCCTCCCAGAAATCCGGAGCAAACACGTCCGCATCAAAACTCAATACGCGTACGGCAATTGATCCGATCTGATAATGTCCATATGCCATAAACGATCCGTCAGAAGCATGTACGGCAACAACATCACCTTCTGCCGGGTTACCCTGAATCTGCGCAATTGCACCTGAAAAAACCCATGGGTGAAATCTGCGTAGAGACTCCTCCCTGCCCTTTTTCAATATTACCTTAATCATATATTTCGAACAGTTTACTTATTCAAGTCATTCACAATGACTTACAACATCCTCCACAAGAGGGTTCTTCTCAGATGCGAGAAGTTTGAGATACATCTCCCGGCAGACCCAGGCATCTGTCGCCGCATATTTACACTGAGATTCGGACAACTTTTCCGCCTCCCAGTTGGATAATTGCTGGGTCTTGGAAACCCGGAATCCAAGAATGATGGCTGCCATCTTCTTGACACTCTTATCCCTGATCCCCCATTCACAGACAATCTTCTGAAGGTCGACAAAGGACTTTGGTGTAAAGTCATGCTTTTTCTGCAGCCCTCTTATATCATCATGAATAGCGGCTCCTACCTTCACAATCTTTTCTGAAGCCATAATATTGCATAGCCTCCGATGCATCCCTATCTTATTGATTCTAAATAGGAAAGCCTTATCCGGACCCGACAACTGCAGCAGAGCGACCCCGTATCTTGGCTGGTCCTGCGAAAAAGTAGGACGGGTCTCCGTATCAAATCCTATGATCTTCTGAGAACGCAGATACGCAATGGCCCTGTTGAATTCCGCTCCAACCGAGTCAATCACACATATCTTTCCGGGAAAGGAGGCAAACTCGAGTTGCTCCATCTCCTTTGGCGTTATACTTTCAATATACATAGTCTAAAAGAACAACAACTCTCTATATTTAGGCAAGGTCCACATTTCATCATCGATGAGCATTTCAAGTTTATCCGCATTTTCGCGTACCTTGTCCATCATATCCTTGACCTCATGAGAATACATCTTGGCCCTTTCCGCCATATCCTCCACACGATTTGCCTTTTTGCGCGCTTCAACCAGTTGCTCTACATATATCGATATGCTGTTGATATATGTGGAAATCTTCTTAAGTGTCTCTATTTCAGCGCTACAGAACTCCAGATAACCTTTACCGAATATCTCTTTTATACCGTTGACGTTCTCTATAAGCACATTCTGATATTTCACTGCCGCCGGTATCACATGATTAAGACACATATCACCTATGATACGGGCTTCAATCTGAAGTTTTTTGACATATGTCTCATTCAATATCTCAAAACGGGCCTGGACTTCATTCGGAGCAAGTACACCCAACTTAGAGAAAAGTTCGACAGTCTGCTGCTCATGGTATACCTCATATGACTCCGGAACATTTCTCACAGCCCTCAATCCCCTCGCCTGAGATTCCTTCTCCCATTCCTTGCTGTAGCCATTACCCTCGAACATGATGTCACGTGACTCGGATATGAACTTACGGACCACAGCCATGACTGCTGAAGAACGGTCCTCACCGGCCGCCTCCAGAGCATCAACTTCAGAGCGGAATTCGTTAAGACTTTCTGCAACCACCGAGTTCACCACATATACAGCGGAAGCGACATTCTGAGACGAGCCTACGGCACGGAACTCGAACCTGTTTCCTGTAAATGCAAATGGAGAAGTCCTGTTTCGGTCTGTATTGTCCGGAAATATTTCAGGTATCGAATTTACTATCCTTATGCTTTCCTGACTTCCAGAAGCGACATCAGCATCCTTCATTCCCAATATGCTCTGGAACACCCTGTAGAGAGTGGAACCGGAAAACACCGACATCACTGCAGGAGGTGCCTCATGACCGCCAAGACGATATGAATTACCCAAAGTTGCCACAGAAGTCATGAGAAGATAATGATGCTTGTATACAGCCTTCAGAACTGAAGCATAGAACGAAAGGAACTGCAGGTTCTTTGTCGGCGTCTTGCCTGGGGAAAGAAGATTCACCCCGGTATCGGTAACTATGGACCAGTTGCAATGCTTGCCGGAACCGTTAACTCCGTCAAATGGCTTTTCGTGCAAAATCACCTTCAGATGATGCTTTTCCGCCACTTTCTGCATGACTATCATCAGCATCATGTTCTGGTCGATAGCCTTGATCGCCTCGCAATAGACAGGCGCACACTCGAACTGATTTGGAGCGACCTCATTATGTCTTGTCTGAAGGAGTATTCCAAGTTTATAAGCCTCGGTTTCAAAATCCTTCATGAAGCAACTTACTCGCGAAGGGATGGCACCGAAATAATGGTCTTCAAGTTGCTGGTCCTTTGCAGATGTGTGTCCTATGACAGTCCTGTTGCAGAGCATCAGGTCCGGACGTGCGTTATATAAAGCCTCGTCGACAAGGAAATATTCCTGCTCGATGCCAAGATTCACCTTGACTGAACTTACGTTCTCGTCAAAAAGGTTCACAACCTTTGTAGCGGCCTCGCTCAAGGCATGCAGAGACTTCAGATTCGGCACCTTGGTATCAAGAGCCTCTCCTGTATACGACACAAAGACAGAAGGGATACATAATGTCTGGTCCATAAGGAAAACCGGAGAAAGCGGATCCCAAGCGGAGTAACCGCGTGCCTCGAAAGTATTTCTCAGACCTCCATTAGGGAAACTGGACGCATCCGGTTCCTGTTGTACAAGCGCGCTTCCATTGAATTTCTCGAACGGACGGCCATCCTTTACAGTAATGAACGCTTCATGCTTTTCTGCAGTAGAGTCTGTCAGAGGTTGGAACAGATGGGTGTAATGGGTCGCACCATTTTCCATTGCCCATTTCATCATGCCGGCTGCTATCTCATCGGCAGCACTAAGGTCGAGTTTGGCTCCGAACTTTACAGAAGCAAGAACAGCCTCATATGCCTTTGGAGACATATAGTTGCTCATTTTGTCCAAATCGAGAACATTCTGTCCGAAATAGTTCGATACCGGTCCTTCTTCCATATAGTAGCGCCCGGTCTTATGAGTCGAAGCCTCATCCAAGGCTCTTTGTCTGAATGTTGCCATATTTCAGGAAAATTTGTCAAGTCGGGCGCAAAGATAATAAATTCAGATGAGAGTTTCTTTTAAAAATTACTTATCTTTGCGTCCTGTATTGAATTTAACATAAACTATTCTAGAAATGGCTAACATCTCGACTAAAGCACAGCAGATGCCGGCATCTGCAATCAGAAAACTGGTTCCTCTTGCTGACGCGGCAAAGAAACAGGGAACCAAGGTATATCATCTCAATGTAGGTCAACCCGATATAAAATCCCCGAAATGCGCACTTGACGCCACCAGGAACTTCTCTTTGGAGAACGTATCATATTCTCATTCGGCAGGACTTATGGAACTGCGCAAGGGACTTGTCGAGAAATACTATAAGAAGATAGGTATCGACATCACTGTTGATGAACTCATCACCACAGTGGCTGGTAGCGAGAGCATAAACCTTGCCCTCGAAATCGCCTGCAACCCCGGTGACGAAGTGATCGTTCTTGAGCCTTTCTACACAAACTACAACACATTCGCCTTCATGAACGGTCTTACCCTGAAGGCTATCCCTACCGACATCAGAAACGGATTCCAGGTTCCGGATATCGAAGAATTCGAGAAAGCCATCACAGAAAAGACAAAGGCTATTCTGGTCTGCAACCCTGGAAACCCTACAGGTACCCAATATTCAAAGGAAAGCATGCTTGCACTTGGAGATATCGCACGCAAGCACGACCTTTTCCTCCTCTCTGACGAAGTTTACCGCGAGTTCTGCTATACAGACGAGCCTCACTTCTCTGCAATGAACATTCCTGACCTTGATCAGAACGTGATACTGATCGACTCGGTTTCAAAGAGATACAACCTTTGCGGAGCACGTATCGGATGCATCGTCTCACACAACAAGGACGTCATGGCTGCTGCAATGAAATTTGCACAGGCACGTCTCTGCCCTCCTGTAATAGGACAGTATGCAGCAATCGGAGCGCTTGACACACCGGACGAATACTTCGAGGCCGTACGCGAAGAGTACATCAAGAGAAGAGATTATATGATAGAAGGTCTCAACAAGATCGAAGGCGTATTCACACCGCTTCCGATGGGTGCTTTCTACACAATTGCCGAACTTCCTGTTGATGATACCGAGAAGTTCGCAAGATGGATGCTCGAGACATTCCGTATTGACAATGAGACCACAATGGTGACACCTGCGGCGTCATTCTACAAGACTCCGGGAAAGGGTCTCAACCATGCAAGAATCGCATATGTCCTCGAGGTTCCTGAGATGAAGAAGGCCCTCCGCATTCTTGAAGAAGGTCTCAAGGCATATCCGGGACGTACTATCTGATGATTTCACGGAAATAACACATAAAACAAAAGAGTTATCGCTGATAACTCTTTTGTTTTATTTATTGATATCCAGAATACATAAAACCTTATCTACTAATATGGACCTCACAAATTCCTCTTCCATATAATGTGTACCGTCATATAAGGTGAAAGTATCTCCAAAGTGCTTTTTCCATGTCCTTACGCTGACTATTCCGCTGTTTCTATAGTGATCATGAGTACCGAAGAAGGCATAATGTACGTCTTGAACCTCTACTGCAGATTTCAAGGCTTCCTTTCTATGATGAAGATATTTCCCAAGAGTTCTGAATGTGAAATGAAGCGGCTGTCTGTCCCCCTCACGAGGCTTGTACATCCTGTCGAAAATATAAGTGACTCCAGGTATCAGGGTAAGCCATGAAAGAAGTTCAAAATAAAAAGGGGTGTTCAAGGCAGGAGATACATACAGATGAGGCATGCCCTTGATCCGTAATGCCTGCAAGGCACCCAAGGACTCGCCTATGACCAATGACGGGCTGAGTTCATCCACCCATGAAGAAATCTGACATGCGGCCGTCTCCGGATCGAAATCATATGTCCTCACGATCACAGAAACTCCGTAAGGAGCCAACTCCTCAGAAAGGATGGAAGGAATCCTCGAATCACCTCCACCACCCATGCCGTGTATATAAAGAACATTGACCATAATGACTGTAAATATAGGATATTTTTAGTATCTTTGCATGATGTCGACTATAAAAACAAAAAGAATATGAAAATCAAGAGTTTATTGTCAGGTTTTGCAGCATTGCTCGCAACTGTAAATGCCTCAGCACAGTTCAGTGTCATAGGAGGTCCGAAATACGAATTCACGACCATCAAGGAAAATCCTGTGACAAGCATCAAGAATCAGTTCAGATCAGGTACCTGCTGGTGTTTCTCCGCCCTGTCATTCATAGAATCTGAAATTCTCAGGGAGAAAGGAGACACAGTTGACCTTTCAGAGATGTTTGTAGTGGGCAAATCATACAGAGACCGCGCCGTCAAATTCGTAAGACTGGACGGACACCTTAATTTCGGTGCAGGAAGTTCATTCGGAGATGTGCTCCACGTGATAGAAGACTACGGTATCGTACCGCAGGATGCCATGCCGGGCATGAATTACGGAACAGAGATGCCTGAGCAGGCCGAACTCGACGCTGCACTGAAAGGATACGTAGAGGCTATTGCAACCAATCCAAACAAAACCCTTACTACCGCATGGCTTAACGGCTTTGACGGCATTGTAGAGGCTTATCTTGGCGAATATCCTGAATCATTCAAGGCAGAAGGCAAGACTTTCACACCAGAGGAGTACAGGGATTACCTTGGAATCGATGTAAATGACTATGTAAACCTCAGTTCCTTCAGCCACCACCCATTCTATAGCGAATTCATCATTGAAGTTCCAGACAACTGGAGATGGGACACCGCATATAACCTTCCTGTTGACGAACTTATGGAGGTGATGTACAACGCCATCGACAAGGGATATACGATAGCATGGGGTTCTGATGTAAGTGAAAAAGGCTTCACACGCAACGGTCTTGCAACAATGCCTGTTGAAAAGAAGAAAGCCGCTGCCGGCTCCGACCAGGAAAAATGGGTAGGAAAATCTGCAGAAGAAAAGACAGAAGAGGCTCCGAAGCCTGAACTTCCTGAAGAAATCATTGCTACACAGGAAATGCGTCAGGAGGCATATGACCGCAAAAGCACAACCGACGACCACGGAATGCACATCTACGGTCTTGCACAGGATCAGAACGGAACCAAATACTTCATGGTGAAGAACTCTTGGGGTGAAGCAGGCAAGTACAAAGGTGTATGGTATGCTTCAGATGCATTCGTTCGCTACAAGACTTTGAATATTGTCGTACACAAGGACGCACTTCCTAAGGACATCAAGAAGAAACTTGGCATCAAATAATTTCCGACATGAAAATAGTCAAGCAAATTCCCAATACAATCACATCCATGAACCTTCTTTGCGGAGTCATGGGTGTGATGTCTGTATTTGAAGGGAATCTGGATATTGCATTTTATCTTATGCTGGCAGGAGCATTATGTGACTTCTGCGACGGACTGGCTGCAAGGCTTCTGAATGCATACTCCCCTCTTGGAAAAGAACTGGATTCATTGGCAGACCTGATCACATTCGGACTACTGCCATCCCTCATGCTTTACAAATGCATGGACATGTACCATCATGGAGCGTGGTTCTGCTACATTCCTCTTGTAATCGTGGTATTCTCAGCCGTAAGACTCGCCAAATTCAACACAGATGACAGACAGACCGACAACTTCATCGGTCTCGCAACACCTGCCTGTGCCATGATATGCGGTTCATTCGCCGTGATATCTCATCTTGACATCAATAATATCGCAGGTGTCTTCACAGCAAGCACATGGATGATTCCGGCAGCGTCAGGTATTCTCTCCATCCTTCTTATAAGCGAGATTCCTATGTTTTCGATGAAACTGAAGAAGGGTGCCGCTGTGGAAATGAAATGGATGAGAATCACGTTCATCGCAGTGGCCGTCATCGCTGTCGCAGCGACATTGATTTTAGGACAACATTTCTCTCATGCTGTTCTTTTCATCTTCCTTGCTTACATACTTATAAATGTCATTCATGCAGTTATAAGCAGATAATATTAAAAAACGAAGTGACTGGCAGTCATTCGCGGATCGGCTCAAAATATGATGAGAACCGCCGGTGACTGCCAGTCACTTCGTTTTATAGACTATATCCTATTAGTAATTAGTAGGATGAATCATGAAATAACTCTTTGCATGCTTGCATACAGGGCAGATTTCAGGAGCCTTCTTGCCAATTACGATATGACCGCAGTTCGAGCACTCCCACATCATATCCTCATCACGCGAGAACACAAGACCACCCTCTACATTAGCAAGGAGTTTTCTATAACGCTCTTCGTGCATCTTCTCGATGGCAGCGACCTTCTCAAAGAGAATTGCAATTTCCTCGAAACCTTCCTCGTGAGCCTCTACAGCGAAACCGGCATACATGTCAGTCCACTCATAGTTCTCACCTTCTGCAGCATCGAGAAGATTTGTAGCAGTGTCAGGCATCTCACCTCCGTGAAGAAGTTTGAACCAGATCTTTGCATGCTCCTTCTCATTGTTTGCTGTCTCCTCGAAAAGTTTACCTATCTGTACATAACCATCCTTCTTTGCCTTGGAAGCATAGTATGTGTATTTGTTGCGAGCCATTGACTCACCCGCAAATGCAGTCTGAAGATTTGCTTCAGTCTTTGTTCCTTTCAACTCTTTCATATTTTCAAAAAATTATACGTTTATTCGACAAATATATAAAACAATTCAAAATTCAGAGCAAATTAGCAACCAAATTGTAACTATTTTTTCTTATTTACCATTGCATCAATTGCCGCCACAGCAGTTACATTTACAATGTCCTGCACGGAACTTTCAAAATCTATAAAATGTATAGGTTTGTTGAGTCCCATCTGGATAGGTCCAATGATCTCGACATCGGAACTCAAAGCCTGAAGCATCTTATAAGCACTGTTTGCGGAACTCAGACATGGGAATATCAGCGTATTGACCTCCTTTCCGTTCAGACGGGAGAATGGATATTTGTGATCACGAAGTTCATTGTTTATCGCAAGATTGACCTGCATTTCGCCATCGATCGTCCAGTCCGGATACATCTTCTGCAGGCGGTCTACCGCATCATGGATATTTCCTGCACTGCCATCCTTGTCACTTCCGAAATTAGAATATGAAATCATCGCCATCACAGGTTCATGATTGAAGAACCTTACAGTCTTTTCACTGAGACGTGCAATATCGACAAGCGAATCGCTGTTGTGGCTTCTGTTGATCAAGGTATCTGCGATGAAGAACGTTCCTTTCTTGGAATTAAGGATATGCATGGTACCGAAATGGCTGTAACCCTCCTGCAGTCCAATGACTTCCTTCGCAACCTTGATGGTATTGGAATATTTGGTGTAAAGTCCTGTAATACACGCATCTGCATCGCCTGTCTCCACCATCATCATACCGAAGTAGTTACGCTCGAACATCTTGTCGTTCGCTTCTTCAAAGGTATATCCTTCCCTCTGACGCTTCTCGGTGAGTATATGCGCAAAACGCTCCCGCCTGTAAGCCTCCCGGTCATGACGGAGATTGACAACTTCCACACCGTCCAGACTCAGACCGAGTTCCTTCGCAAGTTTCTCTATCCTCTCGTCATTTCCAAGAAGAATAGGATGACAAAGCCCTTCATCCTTAGCCTTTATGGCAGCCTTCATCATGGATGGATGGGTACCTTCCGCAAAGACCACCCTTTGAGGTGCAGTCCTCGCTGTATCATATATCTGCTGGGTAAGTTTTGACTCCCTGCCCATGAACTCAAGCAGATGAACCTTGTACGCCTCCCAGTCAGTGATGGTCTTGCGAGCCACGCCACTATCTATGGCAGCCTTCGCCACCGCAGCGGAAACTTCTGTAAGAAGGCGGGGATCTACCGGTTTAGGAATGAAATAATCCCTGCCGAAAGAAAGTTTATTTACTTGATATACCTTATTTACGATCTCAGGAACAGGCTTCTTTGCCAAGTCTGCAATCGCGTGGACAGCAGCGAGTTTCATTTCCTCATTTATAGCAGTGGATGCGGTATCGAGTGCACCTCTGAATATATATGGGAATCCGATTACATTATTTATCTGATTAGGATAATCCGAGCGTCCGGTACTCATCAGGACATCAGGACGGCTGTCCATCGCATCTTCATATGTGATCTCCGGAACAGGGTTGGCAAGAGCAAAGACTATAGGGTCCTTTGCCATTGACCTTACCATATCCTTGCTCAGAATATTTCCTTTGGAAAGTCCAAGAAAGACATCCGCACCCTCAAGCGCTTCAGCCAACGTATGTATATCCGTCCTGTCAGTGGCAAACTCGACCTTCTCAGGAGTAAGTCCCGCACGGTCCTTTGAAATGACTCCCTTGCTGTCGAGCATAACTATATTCTTAGGATCCACTCCAAGAGATATATACAGTCGTGCACATGAAATGGCCGCAGCACCTGCGCCGTTCACCACTACCTTCACATCCTTGATATCCTTTCCGTTCACCTCAAGCGCATTGAGAAGTCCGGCACCTGATATTATGGCAGTTCCGTGCTGATCATCATGCATGACAGGGATGTCAAGTTCCTCCTTGAGACGACGTTCTATTTCAAAACACTCAGGAGCCTTGATATCCTCGAGGTTGATACCTCCGAATGTAGGCGCAATAGCCTTGACTGCCTCTACAAATTTTGCCGGGTCCTTTTCATCCACTTCAATATCAAACACATCGATACCTCCATATATCTTGAAAAGCAGACCCTTTCCTTCCATTACTGGCTTTCCGCTCAATGCTCCGATATCTCCAAGTCCGAGAACTGCTGTTCCGTTTGATATCACAGCAACAAGGTTTCCCTTATCAGTATATTTATATGCATCCTGAGGATTCTTCTGAATCTCAAGACATGGCTCTGCAACTCCTGGGGAATAAGCCAGCGAGAGGTCTGTCTGAGTAAAGTACGGTTTGGTAGGAACCACCTCAATCTTACCCGGGCGTTTGCCGGCATGGTAGTTCAACGCATCTTCTTTTGTAATCTTTGCCATAGTCCGTTTATTTTGCGAAAAACATGCAAATTTACGAAAATTTCAGCGGATTCTCCTTTGTCGAATCAAAAAAAAGACCGCCCCTAAGGACGGTCCGTATGGTAAATCTGAGATTCAGATTATTTTGCGATAACGCGAGCCATCTCAAGAACCTTGTTTGAGTAACCCCACTCGTTGTCATACCAAGAAACAACCTTAGCGAAGTTAGCGTCGAGGCTGATACCTGCCTTAGCGTCGAAGATTGAAGTGTTAGAGCAACCGCGGAAGTCAGTTGAAACAACTGCGTCCTCAGTGTAACCAAGGATACCCTTGAGTTCGCCCTCTGAAGCCTCCTTCATTGCAGCGCAGATCTCTGCCATTGTAGCCTCCTTCTCGAGAACTACTGTAAGGTCAACAACTGAAACGTCTGAAGTAGGAACGCGGAAAGCCATACCAGTAAGTTTGCCGTTGAGAACAGGAAGAACCTTACCTACTGCCTTAGCAGCACCTGTAGATGAAGGAATGATGTTCTCGAGGATACCGCGGCCACCTCTCCAGTCCTTGCGCGAAGGACCGTCAACAGTCTTCTGAGTTGCTGTTGCAGCGTGAACTGTAGTCATGAGACCCTTAACGATACCGAACTTGTCGTTGAGAACCTTAGCGATAGGAGCAAGACAGTTAGTTGTGCAAGATGCGTTAGAGATAATGTCCTGACCAGCATAAGTCTCGTGGTTTACACCATATACGAACATTGGAGTAGCGTCCTTTGAAGGTGCAGACATGATAACCTTCTTAGCACCAGCCTGGATGTGCTTGCGAGCCTTCTCATCCTCGAGGAAGAGACCAGTTGACTCAACAACTACCTCAGCACCAACCTCATCCCACTTAAGGTTTGCAGGATCCATCTCTGCAGTAAGGCGGATCTTGTTACCGTTTACAACGAGTGCGCCGTCCTCTACAGCAACCTCACCCTTGAACTGACCGTGAACTGAGTCATACTTAAGCATGTAAGCAAGATACTCTGGCTCGAGAAGGTCGTTGATACCTACTACCTGAATGTCGTTTGAGAAATTCTCAACAGCAGCACGGAAAACCATGCGGCCGATACGGCCGAAACCGTTAATACCAATCTTAATCATCGTTAAAAAATGTTTATATAAAGTTATACTTTAATCTCGTCTTAACCGAATTTTTCAAAATCGGTGCAAATTTAAAAAAAAATATGAATATATGACTATCTTTGTTGCAACTTTAACAAAATTGTAATGCGCATACTCATAACTAACGACGACGGATATCAGGCAAAGGGTATAAAAGTCCTTGCAGGCATCATGAAACAGTTCGGAGAAGTGACTGTAATCGCTCCGAAATACCACCAGTCAGGCATGTCAATGGCAGTTTCTCTCGGATTCAGACAAATAGCACACAAGGACCTTGGAGAAGGTTGGCATTATGTCGATGCTACTCCTGCAAGTTGCGTAAAATTCGGTCTGAACACCATGTTTCACGACAATTTCCCCGATGTGATAGTATCCGGCATAAACCATGGTTCAAACGCCTCCACAGCCTCATGCTACTCCGGTACCCTGGGCGCAGCAATGGAAGGTGCGCTCAACGGAATACCGTCGATAGGAGTATCCCTTGACACCCTCCACCCAGATGCTGATTTCAGCGGTGTAGAGAAATACTTCGCTGATATATTCAAGACCCTCATGGCAGAATATCCTGACAGATATGGCGTATACTACAACGTCAATTTCCCTGATATTCCGGTTTCCGAAATAAAAGGCGTGAAGACCGGAGTCCAGGGCAAGGGACGCTGGGTACGCGAGTTCAAGGAATGGGACCTTGGTCATTACGCAAAATACGGAATAACTCCGGAACTTCTCGGTCAAAGTTCCACCCCGGCGTTGGAAGAAGGTGAAGACCTGTATATGATGGTCGGAGATTTCCTCGACGACCCCCGCAATCCTGCCAACGCCGACCACCGCCTCGTATCAGAAGGATATATAAGCATCGTGGCGCACAATCTTGACTGCACGGATCGGGAAGAGACCGAACACCTTGCATCACTGTTCGGCTGAATATATAAACCATTGTAACACAGGATATTACACAAATAAAGGTGCGTATATTTGCGCACCTATGTTTTAACAAAGGACTGAAAATCAATTAGTTAGATTATCAATGAAATACTACATCATAGCAGGCGAAGCCTCCGGAGACCTTCATGGCTCCAATCTCATGAAAGGAATATATACAGAAGACCCACAGGCGGAAATCCGTTTCTGGGGCGGTGACTGCATGCAGTCCATCTGGAAAGAATCCGAAGATGGTAAGGCTGGATCGGAAGGTACTGGTCTGGTTCGTCACTACAAGGAAGGAGCAGTCATGGGAGTCGTCGAAGTCCTTGCCAAGGCCCGTAAACTCCTTCAGAACGTGGACTTCTGCAAGAAAGACATACTGGAGTGGAACCCAGATGTAGTGATCCTCATCGACTACCCCGGCTTCAACTTCAAGATAGCGGAATTTGCCCACAAAGCAGGCTTCAAGGTATTCTACTACATTGCCCCTAAAGTGTGGGCATCGCGCGAGGGTCGTATCAGGAAACTCAAGAAATATGTTGACAGACTTTTCATTGTCTTCCCGTTCGAAATCCCATATTTCGATGCAAAAGGTATTGAATACATATACAAAGGCAATCCTTTGGTGGATGCAGTGGACGGTTCGCAGGCCATGAACGAGACCCGTGAGGAATTTTTCAACAGGTGCTCACTCCCCGTCTCCCCTGTCATCGCAATGCTGGCAGGCTCACGCAAACCGGAAATCAACACGATGATGCCGGTCCTCACCGAATTTGCCGCAAAGATGCACTCACTCCCGCAATATAAAGATTATCAATTCCTTATAGCAGGAGCACCAGCCCGCAGCATGGATGACTATTCGTCATGGATCACAGAAGAGAACAGCAGTTATGTCAAGGTTCTCTTCGGCGAAACCCAATCCATCATCCGCCACGCTGAAGCAGGAGTGATCAACTCAGGAACAGCCTCCCTCGAGACCGCCCTGTTCGGTACACCACAGGTAGTAGGCTACATCACAAATCCTATCACCTACTGGGTAGCCAAAAGCATCATCAAGATCAAATACATCAGCCTCGGAAACCTCATAGTCAACCGTCTGGCCTTCAAGGAATTCATCCAGCACGACTGCAATGCCGACGCCCTGGTCACAGAAGTCCGCGAACTCATCGAAAACCCGGACCGCCGTAACGCCATGCTCGCCGAATACGCAGAAATCCGCTCCCTCCTAGGCGGAACCGGCGCCTCAGCCGCAGTCGCCAAAGCCATGATTGCCGAACTGAAACCGTCCAATAAAAGGGGTGGACATCAAAACGGACAACACTCATAAGTGTAGGACCTAAATCAAGCCACGACGCAAGAGTTTCGACTGTTTCTCTTGCGTCGTGGCAAGGCTTCCGTATCACACGCGGTCGCCGAAAATCATCGAGCCGATGCGGACCATGGTGGAACCGTATTCGATGGCGATGGAGTAGTCGTCGGACATGCCGATGGAGAGTTCGGTGAAGTCCTGTGAGAGAGTCGGGAATTGTATCCTGCAGGTCTCGAAAATACTACTCAGGGCAGAAAAGTCGGAACGGATGACTGTCTGGTCATCTGTGAAGGTAGCCATGCCCATGATACCACGGAAACGGATATGGCTGTATGGATTAGTAACTATCTGCTCTACTTCAGATGTAGAGATCTCCCCCGCTGCTCTTCCTAGTATGTCATATATTTCGTCTGGAGAGAATCCCTGTTTGGTCTCTTCTGCAGCGACATGAGGCTCAAGAAGCACATCGACTACCAGGTCGTTGGCAGAGGCCCATGTC
The DNA here is from genome assembly GCA_015060205.1 of Bacteroidales bacterium. Lineage (GTDB taxonomy): Bacteria > Bacteroidota > Bacteroidia > Bacteroidales > UBA932 > Cryptobacteroides. Next base: position 10,960 of record SUYY01000029.1, on the reverse strand, counting down.
TGAATCGCATCAAGAAGCCTGACGGAGTCAACCGACTGTACCATAGACACATATGGAAGGACCATCTTGAGTTTATTGGTCTGGAGGTGACCTATGAAATGCCACTTGATGTCCGACATATATCCGGGATGATTCTGTCTTATTTCCTCTAGACGCTTCACTTTGGAGAGCAGTTCCTGTGGACGGCTCTCGGCAAAGATCCGCTGACCTGCCCGGTATGCCTCTTCTATGGCTTCGAATGGGTGGAATTTAGAAACTGCCACCAACTTGACTGTTGACGGCAGTTCTGAATGTAGTTTATTTATTGTATTGAAAATCATCAATCTATCTTCTGTTTTTCTGCATCTGCTCCTGCATTCTCTGAGCCTCCTCAAGCCTCTGCTGCCACTTTGATTTCTTCTTCGGCTGCTTTGCCTTGATCATCATGTCAGCACGAACCTTGTCTTCTGTCACCACAAACTTGCGGATATACCATGTCATACCCATTGTGATGATGTTTGAAAGAAGGTAGTAATAACTCAATGCCGCAGACAGATTGTTACAGATGAAGAACATCATGATAGGCATAAGCCATACGCTCATGAACTTCATTCCTGCCATATTCGGATCGTCCGACATCTGTCCGGAAGTCATCTTTGAGTAGATGAACATTGTCACAGCCATCAGAAGTGCAAACAACGAAAGGTGGTCTCCAAGAAGCGGAACATTGAATCCGAAATCAAGGATGGAGTCGTATGAACTGAGGTCGTCTGCCCAAAGGAACTTCTGCTGGCGAAGTTCGATGGATGCCGGGAAGAAACGGAACATGGCGAAGAGTATAGGCATCTGGAGAAGCATCGGGAGACAGCCACCCATCGGACTGATTCCAGCCTTCTGGTAGAGTTCCATGGTTGCCTGCTGCTTCTTCATGGCATCCTTCTCGTTCGGATATTTCGCGTTGATCTTGTCGATTTCCGGCTTGATGACCTGCATTCTCGCTGTTGACTTATAAGACTTTATGGTCAGTGGTGAGAGCAGGAGTTTGATCAGAAGGGTCATCAGAAGTATCACAAGACCATAGTTGCTTATGAACTTACCCAGGAAGTCGAAACATGGGATGATGATCAGACGGCTGAACCAGTTTACAAGCCATCCTCCCAGAGGGATTATCTTCTCATATTTCTGGTCATAACTCTTCAGGGTACGGTAGTCGTTAGGTCCGAGATAGTACTCGAAAGGAATGACTATATTTCCGGAACCTGCCTGAATCTCCGAACGAAGTCGCGCCGAACATGCCATGAGATTACGTGAAGGATCGTCTTCAGGGAAATACTTCACATCAAAATCCGCTGAAGAAAATTCGTTCTGAGCGGTCATCATGGCTGAGAAGAACTGCTGCTGGAAAGCGAACCACTTCACCTTGGTGTCGATACGCTTTGAGCCATCTTTTCCGCGTGCTATTTCCTCAGGTTTCTTGTCACCTGTGAAGTAGTAGTCAAGTTTTGAATACTGTTTCTCGTTCTTATAGCCCTTTTCAAGCCTAGGAATGATAAGAGACCAATCCATATCCACACTTGAGACATTTCTTGGAATAACATTCTCCATTCCAACGAACGAGAGTTCGTTCTTCATCATGTAACTGCCCTCGGAAAGAGAGTATTTCTGCTGGATATATCCGCCGCCAGCAAAAGGTAACTGCATGACTATCACAGAATCAGAATGTTCTGCAACACGGAAGACAAAATCCTTTGTATTGACATTCTCACCTGCATATACGGACACGCCCATCTGACTGCCATGCGGCTTCACGAGATACAGGTCAGTGCTGTCATATGCCTTGTAGTCATTGAGTTTTACAGAATACAGTTGCGCACCCTTGGTTGTGAATTCTATCTCTACCTTATCGTTGGAGAGTTTATAGATTCCCTCTTCTGCGAGCCTTGCTTCTGTCAGAAGGCTGTCCTTGTATGCCGGCATATTCATGACCTTTACTCCGGCCATTTCTCCGTCAGTCACAAGTCCTTCCGCTCTCTTTACGGAGTCCAGTGCCATCGCGGCCATCTGCTCCGCCAATGCAATCGAATCAAGTTGGGCCTGAATCTCTGCCTGCTTGCTGTATTGCTTAGACTGATACCATGTGAATCCGAACATGATCACACCTATCAGTATAAATCCGATAATTGAATTCTTATTCATCTATTTCGTTTAAAATTATTCCTGTTCTTCTGCCTCATCAAGCGCCTTGATCTGGGCTGCAAGTGCCTTAAGGTCCTCCTTTGACTTGTCTATCTTCTCCTGCATCTGTCTGATGAGCGGCTCTGCATTCTTGGACATCGAGAAGAAACCTATATTGTTCTCATATGTCACGATATCCTGCTCGAGAGCATGATATTTCTGGATAAGCCTGTCTTTTTCAGAAAGTTGCGGTCTTGATGGCCTGCTACGGCGCTGGTTCCTCGACGGGAACTTGGCCAGAGCATCCTTATATGCCTTTGCAATATTGTCCTTCTCCTTGAAAGGAACGAATCCTATTTCATTCCATCTCTTCTGGAACTCAGCCATTGCCGCTACATCTGATTCATCTCCAGCAAGTTCATATGAGTTCATTTCCTCGATAAGACGCTGCTTTGCCTTGAGATTGCCATAGAAATCGTTCTCAGGCTTGGCATGCTTGTCCCTTTCTGCAAAGAACTCATCACATGCAGCACGGAACCTCTTCCAGAGTTGCTCTGACTTCTTGCGTGGAACAGCACCTATTTCCTTCCACTGCTTCTGCAGGTTGATGAACTGGTCAGCGGTCTTCTTCCACTCTGTGCTGAGTTTGAGTTGTTCAGCCTGCTCGCAGAGAGCGATCTTCTTTTCAAGGTTGGCGTTCATGCCATCCTTATATTCAGTATAGAAATCACGTTTGCGTGAATAGAAACTGTCACATGCAGCACGGAAACGGTCATATATCTTCTGATTCTCCTTCTTGGAAGCGAAGCCTATTGTCTTCCATTCCTTCTGAATGTCTTCAATCTCCTTTGAGAATGCATTCCATTGGTTCGAGTTCGCAACCTCTCTCGCCGCAATCTCCTCGACTTTCTCGCAAAGGACAGTCTTCTTGGCAAGATTCTCAGCCTGCTGCTCCTTTACTCCTTCGAAGAAAGCCTGATATCTCTTGTTCACAACTGCAGTGGCAGCCTTGAAGCGCTCCCAGATGGATTCGCGGAACTCCTTGGCAACCGGACCGAACTCCTTCCACTGCTCATGAAGTTTCTGAAGTTCCTTAAATGCAGCCACTACATCCTCATTCTCGGCCAGTTTCTCTGCAAAAGCACAGAACTCCTCCTTTGCCTGAAGGTTCTTCTTGAAGTCAAGGTCACGAAGTTCACGGTTTATCTTTACCATGTCGTAGAACTGCTCGACATAGAGTTGGTAGGTCTCGTTTATATTTCTATAGTTCTGAGGAGGCACAGGTCCGATGGCTCTCCAACGGTCCTGGATCTCACGGAACTGAGGGAAGGTCTCGTTTACATCCTCCTGCTTCTCCACAAGAGCCTTAAGGTCAGCAATCACTGCCTCCTTGAGGGCAAGGTTCTCTTCAGCCTCCTTCTCCAGTTGCCTGTTATACTCGGAACGCTCTTTCTTATACGCATTGTAAATATCCTTGAAGGCATTTTCAATCTCTGCAAAAGACTCATCTTCAGGGTTCTCCGCCTCAGCCTTGTCTTTTGACAAAGTCCTGTAGAAAGCAGCCTTTATAGCCTCAGCCTCCTTGGACATCTTCATTCTATCCTCGTTCTGAACAAGTTCTTCAAACTGCTTCACAAGTTCCGCGAGGCTTTTCTTTTCAGGTACATCTGATGTCATCTCCACATCAGGAATCATCTCTTCACTCATAATAATGGTGTTTTGGTTTTTAAAATTACAATCCGCAAATATACCATTTTTTTAGTAAAACTCATATGAATGTGCTATTTTTGCAACCTGAATAACCATATATAATAAAATTATCATGAGAATCGACATTCTGACAGTTGTTCCCGAACTTCTTGAAAGTCCCCTGAGTCATTCGATAGTAGGCAGAGCCATAAAAAAAGGGCTTGTGGAAATCCACGTCCACAACCTTCGGAAATACGGTAAGGGACCACGCCAGCAGGTGGATGACTACAGTTACGGCGGCGATGCAGGAATGGTGCTGATGCTGGAGCCGGTGTTCAATATGATAGAGGAACTCAAGGCAGAAAGGGACTATGACGAGGTCATCTACATGTCTCCGGATGGTGATATCCTGAACCAGAACATAGCAAACGAACTTTCGCTGAAAGGAAACATCATCATCCTGTGCGGTCATTACAAAGGCATCGACCACAGAATCCGGGAGCATCTTGTCACAAGGGAGATTTCATGCGGTGACTATGTACTCAGCGGAGGTGAACTGCCTGCTGCAATTCTGGCAGATTCAATAATAAGACTCATTCCCGGTGCGCTTACAGACGAGACATCTGCACTGAGCGACTGTTTCCAGGACGGTCTGCTTTCCGCTCCCATCTATACACGTCCGGCGGAGTTCAACGGATGGAAGGTCCCGGAGGTTCTTCTGAGCGGTAATCCGAAACTCATAAGGGAATGGCAGGATGAGCAGGCAATCGAGCGTACAAAGCGTCTCAGACCGGGATTATTACCTGAAGAATAGTGTTATTTATCATAAAAAGGTAAAAATTTCACAAAATTTTAACAATTTCCATTGAGGTGTAATAAATTTCACATATATTTGCCGTTGACATAACAGATTTATGTCATTCAGACGTTTCTAACCACTAATAATTAATCATCCCAATAGGGAATACACTACACTACTAACTAACCAAAAAATCCCGCAGTGATGCGGGATTTTTTACTAATTTTGCAAACTGTTTTTTGCATCACTACCGATAATTATGGAAAAGGAAATAAGATATTACGAACAATACGAGGAGAACCTCCAGATGGAACTCCTCAAGATGTGCAGAAGCCTGGGAATGCTCGATAGCGAACTTCTCAACAGCGAGGATATAGACCAGAAATGGAAGGAATGGGCGCCGGAATATATAGCGGAAGCGCTTCCCGAAGTCAATTCTTATCCCGAATTTGCCATTGCATGCGCCGGATATGTCGGAATGGCGGTAGCGCAGTGGTGGGATGAGGACTGGGGACGCCACCACGGAGCCGACTATTCGACCCTGCACGGTCCGCGCGGTTTTGACGATATGGACGAGCATATAGTCCAGAAGATCCTTGGACTGGGATTGGATTCCCCCGAGGCCAAACAGATAATGAACATCCTGCTGTGCTGCGCCCAAAAGGCTGTAAACTTCATCAGACATGAGCAGATAGAGTTCCAGACTGCAAAGGCTTTCCATATCTTCGCACGCACAGCGAAGGTTATGTACAGAACCGGCGCAGCAATACAACTGCGCCGGCTCGGATACAGGTTCCACAAAGTGGACCTCAACAGAAATCTTCCTTCCTAGAATCTGTAGGATACCTTGAACATGAAATTCAACGGAGCCTGAGGGTATATTCCCGGATAGGACTCCGTTTTTTTCGTGTCCACATTATACACATTCCACGCCCATCCGTCAGCGTAGTACATGTTGTTGAAAAGGTTGGATATGTAAAGTCCGAGTCCTAATGACGAACCTTTCAAGGCAAATTCATGGCTCAAAGACAGATTGGCCACGAAATATGCCGGCACGGAACTGTCGTCGTTCATAGTATTGTCAAGGTACTGCTTCCCTACCAACTTTCCATCAACAGCCAATGTAGTGGTCTTCAATGAATTAGAGGCAATTCCCTTCCATGGCGAAAAGGCAAGGCGTGCCATTCCGGAAACTGAAGGTGACATGAGCATGGTGGTCCTGCCGAAACGCATCTGATGCTGCCCTCCCGTCCATGTCATCTCTCCGTCAACATAAGAAATCTTGTCCAAGGAGAAGACATAGTCCTTGATCTGGTTGAGACTCAATGTAACATTAGCATCGGCACGGAGCCACTGAAGAGGTTCCCACCCGAAAGAGACCTCCAGTCCACGTCTCCATCCTCTGTCCACATTGTCCTTTATGGCATATCCGACATTTGAAAGTTTTCCTGTCTCAAGAAGCATATCCCAATATTCCATGAAATAGAGATTTGCGCTGACCGCAATATTTTCTGCCGCATAGGAATATCCGACTTCCACATCCAGCATCTTTTCCGGCTTGAGACCTACATCCTCATTCTGACGGTCTATATATGCCTTGATATCAGACCTTGAAGGCTCCCTATGACCTGCCGCAGCAGAGAAATACGCCCTGTTGCGGGGATTCCAACTGAATGAAAGTCCTGCACGAGGATTGAAGAAATGCCACTGGGTGCTGTAGTCGAGAGACACACCGTATTCCGGACCTTCCATATCCAGAAATATTCCTCTGTACTGAAGGTCTGCATATGCGGTCAGCCATGACAAAGGCACGTATTCAGCGCGCGCATAAGCATTCACCTCCTGCTTGAGACCATTGTTAAGATACCATCTGTGGGAAGAATAATCGTAGGAGTCTCCAAGTACGTCGCTCCAGAGGACGTTTCCGATATGGTCGCCGTCATAACGCGACAGATTCACTCCTGCAGAGACGTTAAGTGCATCAGACTTGTACCTCAGGTCGGAATTGAACACGAAGTAGTCGTTGAGCAAAGCCTCCCTTATTATGAAATCTCCTGAGAAATCCGTATCGAAACCGTAGTTACCCGATAAATCTGCCGGCTTGTAGTTCTCGAAATATCCGTCTCCCCGTGTCCAGTTGAAGGTATTGCTCCATAACAGTCTTTCTGTCAGGGCACAGGTGTAGTTGAACTGCAGATGATTCTGCATATAGTTGTCTGTCTCATTGTCATAGTACCTGATGTTCCCGTGAGCATCAGTATACATTCCTGCTGTATTGAACCTGCGGTCTTTGGCATATTGGACCAGGTCTATTCCGTTCCACGTGATACCGGTATGCTGCTCTCCCATAAGCCAGGTGAGCCTGAGGGAATGTTTCTCATTCATCCACCCCAATACTGCAAAGGCAGACTGTACATCAGCATAGGCATTGCGGATATATCCGTCAGTGATTCCTTTTGAATATGCCGCATTGAAATACAGTCCGCATGGAAGCAGGCCGGTTCCGGCAGCGGCAGTCGCAGTGAAGGTGTCATATGAGCCATATCCTATCTCCACATTGCCGAAGGGACTTTGTCCCACAGAGGATGTACTCATATTTACACTTGCTCCGAAGGCACCGGGTCCTGATGCGGATGTACCCAATCCCCTCTGCAACTGCACACTGGACAGCACTGCAGACAAGGCCGGAATGTTGACCCAGAACACCTCCTGAGATTCAGCGTCATTAAGAGTGACTCCGTTGAGGGTCACGTTGATCTGGGAACCTTTTGATCCCCTGACTGACATTTTTGAATAACCGAGTCCGGTACCACCTTCATTGACAGCGATGACAGAAGGCTGAAGAGAAAGCGACATCGGAAGCGAATTGATGGGGTTTGCCTTCCGGAGTTCCTCCTTTGATACCATTGAGAATGTGACCGGTGTCGACTCACCTGCGCGTGAAGTGAGCACAACCGCACTGTCGATGCGTTCGACCGTGCCTTCAGGCTCCGTACCTTGTACGATGCCCGGAACGAGTGCATGAAGCACTGCTGCAAATAAAAAACCTCGCATAATGTTTACACATTAATGCAAGGGGTCGTACGCCTGCGGCATACGAATGAGATTAGCGTCCCTTCGCCGGCATTATCCGGATCAGGTTCATCGGGTATGATCTCAGCCCTTTCGAGCACCCCTGCAGTAATTATTTTCTTACAATTCTTACTTCATAAAGTTTAGGCCAGTTCTTTCCGGTCAGATATATCTTTCCGGTCGTGGAATCGTATGCTATGCCGTTGAGAACATCGGTCTCCGAGGTATAAAGAGACCTCGGAAGAAGTCCTCTGCAGTCTACCACACCTACCACCTTTCCGTCCTTCGGATTGATAATCATTATCTCATCGGACGTATATACGTTGGCCCATATCTTTCCGTCTATATACTCCAGTTCGTTCAGCCATCTGACCGGTCTGCCTTCAAGCGTCACTATCTGCCGTCTCTGAAGCGCGAAGTCTTCATTCATGAAGAAGAGCGTTGCGGAACCGTCTGACGCTATCAATTGCTTTCCGTCTGTGGTTATGCCCCAGCCTTCACGCGGATAAGACCATGTAGACCTGTATTCAAGGGAATCAGGACCGTACTTGAATGCCACCTTTGACTCCCATGTGAGTATATACAGATTATCTTTGAATACAACCGAACCCTCCACGAAATATTTCTTGTCAAAATCAAGCCTTTTCAGTGCCTTTCCTGTGACAATATCCACTTTTCTGAGGGTGGACTTGCCGTTGAGACCAGTAGTTTCAAACATTTCCCCCTCATGGAAAAACAGACCCTGAGTATAGGATTCCGTATCATGAGGATATTCTGCCACAACTTCAAGTGCATAATGCCTGACGGATGCGTCTGAGCAGGATGCAAGAAGCAATGACATGAGAAATGCTGTAAAATATAGCCTCATAGAAAAATTCGTATACCAAAAACGGCACAAAAGTACACAAAAAAAACTTTTTAAAAAATAATGATTAACTTTGCCGAGATTTACAATTCAATTCTGACCATGAATACATATTATATAGTGATGACATGCATGGCTGTGATGGCTGTAGTCGTATTTATCGCCCTGTTCTTCTTCAAGGCAGGATATGGTTATCTGTCCACATCCAACTGGGGTCCCAAGATAAACAACAAGATAGCGTGGGTACTCATGGAAGCCCCTTCATTCGGCTTCATGCTTTACTACACGTTGAAGTTTGCATCTGAAGGTGGTGCAGTAAACGGCAATTCAAATCTTGTGCTGTATGTTCTTGCCTCATTCTTCCTGCTTCACTACTTCCAGAGGTCCTTCATATTCCCGTTCATGATGAGAGGAAAAAGCACGATGCCTATTGCAGTGATGCTCATGGGAATGACCTTCAACACATTTAACGCATACATAATTGGTGAATGGCTCTACGACCCGATTCTCAATGGAGGGATGTACTCGATCGATTGGCTCTGGAGTCCTCAATTCATCATAGGAACATTGATATTCATCGCCGGCATGGGAATCAACCTGCACTCCGACCATGTCATAAGAAACCTCCGCAAACCGGGAGACACCAGACACTATATCCCGAGAAAAGGATTTTACAGATATGTGACATCTGCCAACTATTTCGGAGAATTCACCGAATGGATCGGCTTCGCCATACTCACATGGTCGCCTGCGGGACTCTTGTTCGCCGTATGGACATTCGCGAACCTCGCGCCTCGCGCAAAGTCCCTCACAGAGAAGTATATATCTGAGTTCGGAGATGAATACAAGGCACTTAACAAGAAACATATCATTCCATTCGTGTGGTAAATCCACAGGAATTGATGAATATACAGAATATTATGAGTGAATTATTTACACCGTACAAGATCGGTCCAATAGAGATAAGGAACAGGACCATCAGATCAGCGGCATTCGAGGCAATGTGCCCGGGACAGCGTCCTTCAAAGGAACTGTTCGACTATCATACCGCCGTGGCACGTGGAGGCATCGGCATGACCACGGTTGCATATGCTGCGGTATGCCAGAGCGGTCTTTCCTTTGAGAATCAACTCTGGATGAGGGAGGAGATAGTTCCCGAACTCAAGCAACTGACGGATGCCATCCATGCGGAAGGTGCAAAGGCATCAATCCAGTTGGGACACTGCGGCAATATGTCACACAGGTCCATCTGCGGATGTATGCCATATGGAGCGAGCCGGGGATTCAACCTCTACTCGCCTACCTTCGTTCAGAAGATGAACATGAAGCAGATCAATGAGGTTGCCGATGCATATGGAAAAGCGGTGGAACTTGCGATACAAGCAGGTTTTGACGCCATTGAGATACATGCAGGACACGGCTATCTCATATCACAGTTCCTTTCTCCCTACACAAACAAGAGACGTGACGAGTTCGGAGGAAGCCTGGAAAACAGGATGCGTTTCATGAAGATGTGCGTAGAGAAGGCCGTTGCTGCCGGAAAGGGCAAGGTGGCGCTCTTTGCGAAACTGAACACCAGAGACGGATTCAAGGGCGGTCAGGAGACTGACGAACTCATTGAGGTTGCAAAAGTTCTCAGGGATATGGGAATCGAAGCGATAGTGCTTTCAGGAGGCTTTGTAAGCCGTCATCCTCAGTATGTAATGAGAGGACAGTTCCCTGTCAGACCGATCGTACACTATTTCCCATGGAGCAAATGGTGGCTGAAACTGGGAGTGGGACTTGCAGGCAAGATTGTCGCTCCGACAGTTCCTTTCAAGCCTCTTTTCTTCATGGAAGATGCATTGAAGTTCAAGGAGGCGATGCCTGACTATCCTTTCGTATATGTAGGAGGAGTCATATCACGCGAGACAGCGGATGAGGCAATCGGCAAGGGATTCCCGATGATCCAGATGGGACGTGCCGTACTTGAGGACACTGACTTCGTGAACAAGATGCAGGCTGACGAAAAGCATTGCAGCGGATGCGAACACAGCAACTTCTGCATAGGTCGAATGTACTCGAAGTCAATGCAGTGTCATAAGAACTGCGTAGACATCACACCGGGTCTGAAAAAGGCCGTGGAGAGAATCAACGCTCAGAATGACAAGATGGAGCGTAGACTCGGATATAAGAAATAAATATAGGTAGAACGCTTCTGTCGCTGGGTCTTGCGCGGTGGCCACCGATTTACGAAGACATCACGTCGAGTAAGCGGTTTCCTCCGACGAAGATCCAGAGGAAAGTCCGGACAGGAAAGGGCATCTCGCTGTGGAAAGCACAGATGGGAGTAATCTTATGGATGCCGTAACAGAAAACAGACCGCCCGCAAGGGTAAGGGT
>SUYY01000028.1 GCA_015060205.1 Bacteroidales bacterium | reverse complement strand
GAACTTTCCGCTTCAGGAGTTGACGGAATATGCTCTTTGACCGCAGGTGCCGGAAAGATATATGCTGCGACAGATGACGGAAGGCTTCTGAAAGGCGAATTGTCCGGAAATGAAGTCAGGTGGAAGGATGTCGGTCATGCCCAGACAGTGATAGGGATGGCTTTTCATGAGGGCTTCCTTTATGCCCTGACAGCAAACCAGAAACTATGGAAGCGCAGTGCTTCCGCGTTGGATGTAAACTGGATCCAGATAGGCTACAATAACGGTGAGACTTACAGAATCGATCTTCGGCAGATAGCGGTGGCTGGCGACCGTCTCATGGTAATAGGCACTGACGGGAATCTGTATGCCAATATCCACAGTACCAACAATAACCTTACAGCCGAAGCGACAGCCTTCAGTAAAAACGGCAAGACGGTCATAATCATCGGTACAGATCTCACCGGCTTTGATTTTACTTTTATAAACGAAGTGAAGGCCGCAATCACACAGGAGACAGGAGTTGAAGCGGATGCCATAATGATAAACGCTTCTCACACACATTTTGCTCCGGTCTCCCAGTATTGGCTTGCCTGGCATGAACCGCATCAGAGACCGGACTGGAAATATATGCGCACAGTCGTGAAGCCGACTCTCGTCTCAGTGGCAAGGCAGGCGGTGGAGAACATGAAGCCGTCCAAGGTGTATTTCGGACGTACACGCACCGATATCGGAGGCAACAGGGCCTTGTCAGGAAAGGATGCCGTGTATGACTCGGCTGTAGATGTGGTACAGGTCTTCGGTCAGGACAATACACTGGAGAATGTCATCTTCACTGCCGCCTGCCATCCGGTATTCAATAATTCCGGAGCCGAGAGTTACACCCTGAACGGCAACTACCCGTCATATGCAAAGTATACTCTCAGGAATATGACAGGCGGTGCTTCCGTCCAGTTCATGCAAGGTTGTGGCGGAGATATCAATCCCCGGTTCAGTGATTTCATGCAGATGGGTCAGATTCTTGCCGGCGATGTCCTTGACCGTATGAATCAGGAGTTTCAGCCTGTCAGCGGTGAAATTTCCTTTTCATTGGACTCGGTGCTTGTGCCCATACATCCTTGGGGACAGGATAGAATCAGGGAGTTCCGTGCTCAGAACGAGCCTTTCATGGGTTTTGTGGAACATGCCAAGAACGTGAGGTGGGCGGATATAATGCTTGATAAGTATGAGCGGAACGCCATGCCGGAATATATGCCCGTGTACTACCAGATCATAAACATAGGAAACTGGAAGATCGTGGGACTCTCAAGAGAGGCTGTCTCCAGATATGGAGTCGAAATCAGGAAATTATGGCCGGACAAGTTTGTGACTGTCCTGGGATATACCAACGACGTGAGCAGTTATCTCCCGGCAGGCGAGCATATCAAGGCCGGAACCTATGAAGGCGAAAATTCCTTCTTCTGGTACTCCCAGCCGGACCGCTTCCCTGCAGACATCCTTGACATCGTAGTGAATGAGATTGCCGGCCGGTGACCTCTGTGCCTGAAATATGCCGGAAACCGTCACAGCACTCCGGAAGTCATATGTCGGTTGAACGGACCTTCAAATATTTCTGAAATATATTTATCTTTGCAGTCTGTAAAATGAAGGTCTATGTTTGAAACTTTAATCGTAAACTGGAGTGTGAATCCTGAGATTCTTTCGATAGGACCTCTGTCGCTCAGGTGGTACTCCATTCTTTTTGTGTCCGGATTCATACTCGGATGGTTCATATTCAAGTGGTTCTTCCAGAGGGAGGGCGTTCCTGTGAAACTTCTCGATCCGCTTCTCTATACACTGCTCATCGGAACGATTGTAGGTGCCCGTCTGGGTCATTGCCTCTTTTATCAGCCGGATTACTATCTTGGCAGTTGGGATGGATTTGTGGAGATATTCATGCCGTGGAAGGGCGGACTCGCGAGTCATGGCGGTACCATAGCACTCATCATCGCAATGTGGTGGTTTGCAAGACATTACGGTCGTAAGTATGATTTCGATTTTGTGTGGATCCTTGACCACCTTGCCATAACTGTATGTTTCGCGGCCACATTCATCCGTCTTGGCAATCTCTTCAATTCGGAGATATACGGAGACGTGACATCGCTTCCTTGGGGATTCGTGTTCGAACTCAGGGGCGAGACAGAACCGAAGCATCCTACGCAGTTATATGAAGCCCTGAGTTATTTCCTCCTGGGTGTTTTCCAGATACTTATGTACAAGTACAGACTTCCGAAACTCCATCGCGGATTCTTCATCGGCACATTCTTCATCGGATGCTTCGGAATGCGTTTCCTCATCGAGTTCATCAAGGAGCCTCAGGTGGGATTCGAGAACGATATGGTACTCAACATGGGACAATGGCTCAGTATTCCGTTCGTCCTTCTGGGAATAGGATTCCTGATATACAGTGCAGTCAGAAAGGAGCCTGCTGCGATAGTGCATCCTCAGAAGAAGAAGCCTCAGGCGACCCACTTCGCTAAGAGTCTCGCTTAGAACCTAACTCTCCCGGTCTCAAGGTCAGGAGAGTTTTTCTTAATGTCTGGCGGTATCTCATAGGGGATACTCCGGTGTGCTTCTTGAAGAATTTTCCGAATGACGACTGGTCTGCGAACGAGAGCCGTGAGGCAATCTGCTGGATGGTCAGTTCGGGGTCACGCAGAAGCCGGGAGGCTACCTCCGTCCTCATCACGGCAAGGATTCTTCCGGCTGTCACCCTGGTCCTTTCCTTGACGATGAGTGAGAGATATTTCTTCGAAATGCAGAGTTGCTCCGCATAAAAGTCCAGAGACGGCTCTTCCATGATATGTCTGGTGACAAGTTCTCCGAATTCCTTGAGTATGCCGTCCGACCTTTTCATCTCTGAATGATGTGACGGACTTCCTTCTCCGAATCTGTTCCACATCATGTTTGCCATATCCGTCAGGAGAATGTAGAAGTAGGCATAGCATATCTCTTCCGCAAACCTGTGCTTCTTTTCCGACAGTGCGTCAATGATGTCGGTGATGTCCTTCCGGAGTGTCTTCAGGTCCTTCAGATCGGTGATTTCTCCGCCAAGGCTATGGTCTATGTTGAACCTGAAATCGGGAGGAAACGGGTTTCTGTTTCTGAATATGTCTTCAATGACACTTCTGTCGGTGGCTGTCACCATGGCATGAAAGTCAGGTCCGTATTTTATCTCGTAGATATCCGCCCATGTGGGAAGATTCACATATGAGTGCTTGTTGAAACGGATCTGCTCACCGTTGATTATCATGTCCAGGTGTCCCTCGATGATGATGATCACAAGATGATACTTGGGCCTTCTTGGCTTGGAATATCTGATGTGGTCGCCACCCCGTATTTCACAGGCGAAAATATACTCATCGATATAACCGACCTTTTTCACGGTGTCCTTGCCGAAAAGAACGGCCGGTTTCATGCTTTTTGTTCTTTTTTCGCTCATTTTTTATCCTTTGGTGCAGCAAATATAAGTAAAATGGAACAATGGACCAAATGTGTGGAATATAGGACCAAAACGATGTGCTGAATAGCACAAAATTTGTACTAATTTTGCGGCTCGAAAAAATTGAAACTATTTCTAAGGAATTAATAATATATAATCGATGAAAAAAACAGCGGTAACAACAGTGATTCTTGCAGTCCTGATGATGGTACCTGTTCATTCTTTTGCACAGTACAGGGACAGGAAGGCTGCAGAAGATGCTCCAAAGACCAAGACCGACCTTCTTCTCGAGGAGGCTCAGACGGCTCAGAAGCCTGTGGTCATCACATTGGAGCAGGCTCTTGAGATTGCTTTGAGCGAAAATGTATCTGTCAAAGTGGCAGACCTTGAAATCAAGAGGACCGAATATGCGAAGAAAGGTGCATATGCGGCCCTTTTTCCGCAGATAGACCTCTCTGCTTCTTACCAGAGGACTATCAAGAAGCAAGTGATGTATATGGACTTCGACATGAGTTCCATCCTTCCCGGAATGCCCGGTGGAGAGGGCGAGGGTGAAGGCGGTGCCGGTACTGATACAGGTTCTTCATCTTCGGGCAACGACGGAATGGAAGTCGGCCGTCTCAACACCCTCAACGGCGGTGTGACAGCGGCAATGCCTATAATCAACGCTCAGTTATGGAAGGGTATCAGGATTTCCGGTCTCGATGTCGAACTTGCAGTGGAGAAGGCGCGCGCTTCACGTCTTGATATGGTGACTCAGGTGAAGAATGCGTTCTTCGGAACCCTCTTTGCAAAAGAAGCGTTCAACGTGTACAAGGAAGTGTACGAGAACGCAGTGGAGAACTACAATGAGACAAAGAAGAAATTTGACTCACAGAAGGTTTCCGAGTTTGAACTTATCAGGGCTAAGACCTCAGTGGCAAATGCTATTCCGAATGTGTACAATGCGGAAAGTTCGGTGGTTCTTGCCTTGTGGCAACTCAAGGCTGTCCTCGGTGTGGATCTGGACATGAATCTCGACATTGCGGGCGAACTCGAGGACTGGTCTCAGGAAATGTTCTATGACATTCATCAGCACGACAGCATCAGTCTTGCCAACAATACTACGATGAAGCAACTTGCAATCCAGACAGAGCAACTTGCGCAGAACATCAAACTTCAGAAATATGCCTGCATCCCATCTCTTGCCCTTGCATTCAACTTCAGCATGAACACAATGGCAAATGATGTGAATTTCAGCGAGTTCCGCTGGACGCCATATTCTTATATAGGTCTCAGTCTCAATATTCCTGTCTTTGCGGGAGGAAAACGCCATCAGGCCATCCGTCAGGCAAAGAACCAGTACCAGCAGGTTCAACTTCAGGTGGACAATACAGAGAGACAGTTGAAGATCGCAATCCGTCAGAGCCTCAATACCATGGAAACTAACATGAAGAGTTACTATGCGGCTCAGGATGCAGTAGCGGCGGCTCAGAAGGCTTATGACATTGCAGAGGCTGCATACAAGGTGGGACGCAGCACGCTCATCGAACTCAATGATGCGCAGTTGGCCCTCACCCAGTCTCAACTTGCCCAGTCTCAGGCCGTATATAATTTCATAGTGGCAAAGACCCAACTCGAGCAGACGCTCGGTCAGGACTTCGTCAACTGATAAGCACAGACGATGCCTCCAAACGGTATCGGTCATAAACAGGAAATATAAAAACAAGAAATATGAAAACTATTTTCAAGACAATGTCCGCTGCTGCAGTCGTACTGATGGCTGCAGGCTGCGGTAATCAGGGCAACAAGCAGGAAGTCCAGCAGACTTCTGCTGCGGAAGAGTTGCCATCCGTTTCTGTAGAGCAGGTATTTGTAAAGAGCGTGCCTCAGGATGCGACCTATACTTCCACTGTTCAGGCTTATGTAAAGAACAATATCGTGCCTCAGACTGCAGGTCGAATCACAAAGATCAATGTTGAGGTGGGTGACAAGGTGAAGAAGGGACAGGTCCTTGCGGAAATCGACAAGGCTCAACTCCAGCAGGCACAACTCCAACTTCACAATGCAGAGGTTGAACTCAGCCGTCTGAAGGCTCTGTACGAGGCAGGCGGACTTTCAAAGTCAGACCTTGACGCCATCGAACTTCAGTACAATGTGGCAAAGACACAGGTGGACAACCTCATCGAGAACACGACTCTTCTTTCTCCTATCGACGGAGTCATCACAGCACGTAACTACGATGCAGGTGACATGTATGCGATGAGTGCACCTATCTTCACAGTCGAGCAGATCAAGCCTGTGAAACTCCTTGTGGGAGTGTCTGAGTCCGACTACACAAAGGTGAAGAAGGGAGACAGGGTTTCCATCAAGGCTGAGGCCTTCCCTGATCTTACATTCGACGGCAGAATCGAGAGAATATATCCTACAATCGATCCGTCTACACGTACATTCAACGTGGAGGTTGTTGTTCCTAACAACTACAGCACCCTCCGTCCGGGAATGTTCGCAAGGGTTACAATCAACTTCGGAACAAACAACAGCGTGGTGATTCCAGACGTTGCTGTAGTGAAGCAGCAGGGTTCGGGCGAGCGCTTCGTATATGTCCTGAACGAGGACGGTACCGTGTCATATCAGAAGGTTGAACTCGGTCGTCGCATGGGTGCGGAATATGAGGTGCTTTCAGGACTTTCAGACGGTGCGAAGGTCGTTACAGGCGGTCAGATCCGTCTCAAGGATGGTGTAAAGGTGTCAGTAAACGAGTAACGGAAATATGAGCATATATAGAAAAGCGGTCAATAATCCGGTTACCACGGCGCTGGTGTTCATCGCCATGGCAATTTTCGGAGTTTTCTCGCTGATCAACATATCGTTGGACAGGTTCCCTAAATTCGATGCTAACGTGATCATGGTCATGTCTTCGTATCCGGGAGCCAGTGCAGAGGATATCGAGACCAACCTTACAAAGGTTCTCGAAAACTCTCTCAACGCAGTCAGCGACCTTAAGAACATTTCTTCTACATCAAAGGAGAACATATCACTCATCACCCTCGAATTTGTGGAGGGTGTGGATATCGATGTCGCAACCAATGACGTGCGAGACAAACTCGACATGGTCAATTCGGTGCTTCCTGACGGAGCATCGCTCCCTCTGATCTTCAAGTTCAGTGCGGATGACATGCCTATCATGATCATGGCTGCTACAGCCAATGAGAGTCTCAATGCATTGGAGAAGATTCTGGACGACAGGGTGGCTACACCGCTCGCGCGTGTTTCTGGAGTGGGTACAGTGTCAGTTGCCGGTGCTCCTCAGCGTGAGATCCAGGTATATTGCGACCCTAACAAACTCGAGGCATATGGTCTTACCGTTTCAGGCATATCAAGCATCATCGCTGCAGAAAACAGGAATGTCCCTTCAGGAACAATCGACATAGGATCCAATGCCTATGCCCTTCGTGTGGAGAAGGAGTTCAGCAGCGCAAACGAGATGCTCGACATTGTCGTAGGACATGTGGGAGGAAAGACAATCTATCTTCGTGACGTGGCACGAGTAGTCGACGGAATCGAGGAAAGATATCAGGAGGCTGTCATAGACGGTGTTTCGGGTGCGCAGATCGTCATCCAGAAGCAGGCGGACGCCAATGCCGTGAATGTGATCAAGGGTATCAAGAAGGAGATGAAGAAGATCGAGAAGACTCTTCCTTCAGACATCACCATCACCACTGTCATGGACAGTTCCGACAACATCCTCAACACTCTGGATTCCCTCAAGGAGACCATTCTGGTGACCTTCCTCATCGTGATGCTGGTCGTTTATCTCTTCCTCGGAAGATGGAGGTCTACATTCATCATCATTCTGGCCATCCCTATCTCCCTCCTTGCATCTTTGATGTATCTCTGGGCAACAGGAAACACACTGAACATCGTGTCGATGTCGGCGCTTTCGATTGCAATCGGTATGGTGGTCGACGACGCCATCGTGGTGCTCGAGAATATCTCCACACACCTCGAAAGGGGTGCAAAACCGAAGGAGGCGGCTGTACATGCGACACAGGAGGTTGGTATCTCGGTAATCGCGTCAACACTCACCATGCTTGCCGTGTTCATGCCTCTTACCATGGTCAAGGGTATGGCAGGTATCATGTTCAAGCAACTTGGATGGATCACAAGCATCATCATGATCGTGTCCACAATCGGTGCATTGACCCTGATTCCTATGCTCTGTTCGCAGTTCCTCAGGTTCAAGCCTAAGACCGGAAAGATACATGACCTTATCTTCGGCAATTTCAGCAGATTCATCGATTGGATATCAAGAGGTTATGGCCGCCTTATCAACTGGTGTGTAGGTCACAGGACCATCGTGGTTATCATATCCTTGGTTGTGTTCGTGGCTACGATCGGTCTCATCGCTCCAAGCGTGAAGACAGAGTTCTTCCCTACATCCGACCAGGGTCGTATCACACTCCAACTTGAACTTCCTGCAGGAACAGGCCAGGACATCACCAGATCACTCGGTTACGAACTTTATAATAAGTTCGTCGATCAGGTTCCTGAAATCGAGAGTTGCGCCTTCTCTTTCGGACAGGCGGATTCGGACAATGCCTTTGCGTCCATGCAGAACAACGGTACCCATGTCCTTTCGTACAACATCAATATCGGAAGTATGGAGGAGCGCGAGAGGTCGCAGTCGGAGATTGCCGATGTGGTCCGTGCTATCCTCGCCGACTATCCTCAGTTCAAGAAGATAAAGGTAACAGAAGGTGGTGGAGGAATGGGCGGTGCCTCTACTGTCGATGTAGAGATATACGGATATGATTTCGAGACTACCGACCGCGTTGCCAAGCAGATCCAGGAGAAACTCCTCGCATCTGGAACTGTTTCAGAGGCACTTTTGAGCCGCGATGAATACACTCCTGAATATCAGGTGGACTTCGATAGGGAGAAACTTGCTATCAACGGTCTCAACACCACTACAGCAGCATCATATTTCAGCGCTGCCATGAACGGTGCCACCCAGTCTTATTATAGAGAGGACGGTGACGAGTACGACATCCGCGTGCGCTATGCTCCGGAATACCGTACAAGCGTTGAGGATATTGAGAATATCATCATCTATAACAATCAGGGCAAGGGTGTGAGAATCAAGGAGTTGGGTAAAGTTGTAGAGACTCTTACACCTCCTTCCATCAAGAGAAAGAACCGTGAGAGAGTGGTTACAGTCTCTGCTGTGGTGGGCACGGGAGTTCCGCTTTCGGACGTTGCTGCAGCCGCTCAGAAGGCAATCGACGAAACAGAAATACCTGCTGAACTTGCAGTCAAGATGGCAGGTTCATACGAGGACCAGCAGGAGACATTCGGTGACCTGATAATGCTCCTGGCGATGATCATCATCCTTGTATATATCGTGATGGCATCCCAGTTCGAGTCGTTCATGAGTCCTTTCGTGATCATGTTCTCGATTCCTTTCGCCTTTGTGGGAGTGTTCCTCGGACTTTTCGTGACAGGAACCCCTCTGGGAGTCATGGGACTCATCGGTATCCTCATCCTTATGGGTATCGTGGTGAAGAACGGTATCGTGCTCATCGACTACACTATCCTTATGCGTGAAAGGGGATTCAGTGTGGCAGAGGCGAGTGTGATTGCAGCAAAATCCCGTCTTCGTCCTATCCTCATGACTACTCTTACCACCGTGCTCGGTATGGTTCCGATGGCTGTGGGACAGGGAGAAGGCTCGGAGATGTGGCGTTCGCTCGGTATGGTTGTGGCATGGGGTCTTTCTATTTCGACTCTCGTGACTCTCGTGATCATCCCGACCGTATATGCTTCAATGGCATCATGGCAGGAGCGTAGGGCAGCCCGCAAGGCAGCAAAGAAGGCTGCCGCCAATGCGTAACAGCCCCCGCTTCAAGACTCATCGACATTTGTAAAATATATAACATTCAAAGATATGAAAGGTATATTTGTGGCATACGACCAGGCCTACAACATGGATATAGCCGATGCAATACAGAAGATCGGTGTCCGTGGCTTCACCATGTGGCAGGACATCGCCGGACGTGGAAGCGAGACAGGAGAGCCGCATCTGGGCAACCATGCATGGCCTACAATGAATAATGCGATGCTTACTTTCGTTCCTGACGACAAGGTGGACAGCATCATGGAGCAACTCCGCGCAATGGACGAGGAAACTCCTGACCTGGGTCTCCGCGCGTTTGTATGGAACGTCGAAAAATATTATTGATGAAGCAATACCGCAGGAATCTTCTTGCGGTATTGTTGTTGTAAATCCAGTTGCAAATCTTTATATTTGCGATTGGATTTTGTTTTTATAAACATTTAATACATTTACGATTATGGCAAAGGCTATAACAGATGCGAATTTCGCTGAGACTTTGAATACAGATATGCCGGTGGTGGTCGATTTCTGGGCTACCTGGTGCGGTCCATGCAAGGCTATATCTCCTATCATAGACGAACTTGCTTCAGATTATGAAGGAAAGGCTCTGGTGTGCAAATGCAATGTCGACGAGTGCGACGACGTTCCGATGACATATGGCATCAGAAGTATTCCTACCCTTCTTTTCTTCAAGAACGGTGAGTTGGTGGACAGACATGTAGGACTTGCTTCCAAGGCAGACCTTGCATCCAAGATAGACGCGCTTCTCTAAGGTTACAGATGAAGAAGATGATTCTTGCAGCGGCATTCTTCCTGATGTCGCTGTGTTTTGGTGGTGATATGCATGCCGGAAATTTCGGTGTGTGCGGCGGTGCCAATTTCCATACTTACAATCTTGGAAACATCGGCTCAGGAACGCATACCCAGTGGCATGCCGGATTTGTCTACAAGTTCAACCTTCCACTCGGTTTTCAGATCCAGCCATCGCTTCTTTATGATGTCAAGGCTGCGACGAGCGACTCTATGCCGGTCGATCTTTCGGTCGGTTATATTGACCTGAACGCATCCTTCCAGTGGGGACCCGACCTTATCCTTTTCAGACCGTATGTCGAAGTATGCCCTTTTGCAGGCTATGGTGTCAACGGTTGGGGGGACCTGAAGAACATGTGGAAGAAGGATGGAAACAGGTGGGAGTATGGAGTCGGACTCGGTGGCGGTCTGCAGATATGGAGATTCCAGGTGAATGCAAGATATAATTGGAATTTCGGGACTGTTCTGCCGGAGTCGAAGTCGAAGGGACTTTTCGACAATGCGGATTTCAACGGCGTGAGCCTGTCGTTGACATATTTCTTTTAAGCAAAGTTTTCTGACATGGATATAAGGACTGTCAAGGAATATCTTCAGGAAGACTGGACGGCGGTGTCCTGTCGTATCGCCGGTGTACTCAAGAGTGATATTGACCTTCTGAATGCGACCAATGAGTCGATTCTTGCCAATTCCGGCAAGCAACTCCGTCCGCTTCTGGCACTTCTGTTTGCGCGCTCCTGCAACGGAGGCAAGGTGACGGAAGCGACGGTCAGATATGCCTCATCTGCCGAACTCCTGCACAATGCTACCCTTCTTCATGACGACGTGGCGGATGACAGTGACCAGCGCAGGGGAGTGCCTACGATACGTTCCCTGATGGGGCCATCTGTGTCTGTTCTTCTGGGCGATTACTGGCTTGTGAAGGCAATGGAACTCATCCTCGGAGATGACGAAAGCGATACCAAGGTCATCCGCATATTTTCCAAGACCCTTAGTGACCTTGCGGAAGGAGAGATGCTCCAGTTGCAGAAGGCACAGAACGGAGATACTGACCAGAGTGATTACCTGAGGATAATATACAACAAGACCGCTTCACTTTTTGAGGCTGCCTGTGTTTCCGCGGCTGTGTCGGTTGCCGCCCCGGAGGCTTATGAAAGGGCTGCCCGTGACTATGCTGTCGCGCTGGGACTTGCATTCCAGATAAAGGATGACATTCTGGACTATGACGGGACGGAATCTGTGGGAAAACCTCTTGGTGTGGATATCCTCGAACAGAAGATAACCATGCCTCTGCTTGGTGCAATGGCAAATGCCGGTGCAGAACAGGAGGAGAAGATAAGGCAGATGGTGAAGGATATTGCAGGTCATCCGGAATACAGGGATGAAATCGTGGCTTTTGTAAAGAGCAACGGCGGATTGGAATATGCGGTGGATGCTCTGAATGTTTATGTGGATGATGCAGTCAAGGCGCTGGATGTGCTTCCGGATTCATATGAAAAGGAATGCCTTGAGCGTCTGGCATATTTTACTGCAAAAAGGAACAGGTGATGAGATTTGCAGATGTAATAGGTAACGGCAATATTGCCAGGACTCTCGCATCCATGGCGGACAGCGGCAGGGTAGCCCATGCCATGCTCCTGTATGAGAACGAGGGAAGTGGTGCACTTGCACTTGCCCTGGCCTATGTGCAGTATCTGAACTGTGCCAATCCTTCAGGCGGGGATTCCTGCGGCGAATGCCCTTCTTGCCGTCAGATGGCGAAACTGATACATCCTGACGTGCATTTTGTCTTCCCTGTCAACAAGGGACCGAAGACCACCGACGACAAGCCGACCTCGGAATCATATCTGAAATACTGGCGGGAACTTGCTCTTGCGGATCCTTATTTCTCTGAGTCTGACCTTCAGAAGGCGATAGGTATAGAAAGCAAGATGGGACTTATCGCAGTAGCCGAGGCGAAGCATATAATCAGCAGGCTCTCCCTTGCCTCCGTTTCGGACGGATACAAGGCTGTGATATTCTATCTTCCGGAGAAGATGAACCAGGAGACAGCCAACAGACTTCTGAAGATGGTGGAGGAACCACCTGAAAAGACGATATTCCTTTTCATCACCCATGCCCCTGAGAAGGTGCTGCAGACAATATTCTCTCGTTGTCAAAGTGTCAGGGTCATGCCTTTGACAAAGGAAGAGGCAGCGCGTGTTCAGGCACTCAGACCTGCTGAGGACAGGGATGAGTACAATAGGAATATGGACCTGTTTTCAGACCTGATGAATGCTCTGGTTTCCCGTGACCTGATGGGAAGCCTTGAATGTGCGGAGACAATGGCGGCACTTGATTCGCGCGAAAAACAGAAAGGTTTTTGTACCTTTGCCGCCGATTGCATAAGAAAGATATTCATGATTCAGCAGAATATGAGGCATCTTGCCGATATCGCTCCTGAGGAAGAGGAATTTTATACCTCGGTATCATCCCGGGTTGCGAAGAATTTCTGCTCGAGGACTATAACCAATATTGAGAAGGCCGTGGCCATGGTGGACAGGAATGTCAATTCCAAGATTGTCTTCTGCGACCTTGTCAACCGTATGTTTTTAAGTATATGATGGAATCAAAGAGATATGACTGTTCTCGCGGATGTGTTGTGGAAAGAGCAGAGAATGGGGAACTCGAATGCACTTACCGTCAGGGCTGCTGCAAACTCGAGGTCTATGACTGGCTCCAGGGTGTAAGTCAGGAGCAGTACCGTGACTTTTTCGAGGTGCGCTTCAAGAATACCCGCAAGGGCATATACCGTAACGCTTCCGGACAGAGCATAAAGACCGGTGATATGGTCATTGTGGAGGCGGCCAACGGTCATGACCTCGGTATAGTGACCCTTGAAGGACCTATGGTGGCACGTCAGATGAAGTGCAGGAAGATAGATCCCGAGACATATGAGTTCAAGAAGATATATCGCAAGGCAAAACTCTTCGACATCGAAAGATGGCAGGAGGCTATTGCCCGTGAGCATGAAGTGATGATACGTTCCCGTCAGATCGCAGAGGAACTCGAACTGGAGATGAAGATCGGCGATGTGGAGTTCCAGGGAGACGGAACCAAGGCCATATTCTATTATATCGCGGACGGACGTGTCGATTTCCGTCAACTCATCAAGGTCTTTGCCGATGTGTTCCGTATCAGGATCGAGATGAAGCAGATCGGTGCCCGTCAGGAAGCAGGTCTTATAGGCGGACTCGGTGTGTGCGGCAGGGAACTCTGCTGTTCGAACTATATATCATCATTCCAGTCCATCACCACTTCTGCGGCCCGTGTCCAGGACCTGTCCCTGAATCCGCAGAAACTTGCAGGACAGTGCGGAAAACTCAAATGCTGTCTGAACTATGAGACCGCTGCCTATATGGACGCCCAGTCGCGTATTCCTAAGGTGCACAATCCTCTTGAGTTCCAGGACGGACTTGCTTATCTGATGAAGACGGATATCCTCCGGGAAATCATGTATTTCTCTTATGACCCGTCCTCGCTTGCAAACCTGTATCCTCTCTATGCCGAGGATGTGTGGGATATAATCAGGATGAACCGCAACGGAGAGAAACCGGAGTCGCTCAAGAGCGATGTGGCGCCGGCAGCACCGGAGTTCGTCACCGCTGTGGGTGATGATTCCATCACCCGTTTCGACGAGGCCCGCAGACGCAAGAAGAAAAAACGCAACAACCGTAACAGGAAACCTCAGAAAGCGGAGTAGTCATGGGAAAGGATAAACTCAGGAAATTTCGTGAAAACGAGACATTCAGATGCATGATCCAGCCTCAGACTTCTGAGGTGCTCAACTGCGACCATCCGATGAAAGGAAACTGGGGCAGGGATTTTTTCGGGAATGACAGACCGATAGTTCTGGAACTCGGATGTGGAAAGGGAGACTATACCATTGACCTTGCTGAAAGGAATCCTTCCTTCAATTATATAGGAGTGGACATCAAGGGTGCCCGTCTGTGGAAGGGTGCCAAATATGCGGAGGAGCATGGCTTGAAGAATGTGGCCTTTCTTCGTACCCGTATCGAATTCATAGAATCACTCTTTGCTCCGGGAGAAGTGTCTGAAATCTGGATTACCTTTGCGGACCCTCAGATAGGTCGTGAGAAGAAAAGGCTCACGGCACCGCTCTTCATGAACAGATACCGCAATTTCCTGAAGGAAGGCGGAATCGTTCACCTTAAGACCGACAGCAGATATCTTCATGAATATTCGAGGGCTATGGCCCAACAGAACGGCCTTCAGATACTTGCCTGTGCGACAGACATATATGGTGCTGACAGGGAAAGATTATATGAGAGCGGGCTTTCCTCTCTCTGCGGCCGTGCCGCTGTCGATGCCCTCTTCGAGGTCCAGACCTTCTACGAATCGCAATACCTTGCCCAGGGATTCCCTATCACATATCTTTCGTTTCTGGCAGACCATCAGGGGGACTATATCTCGCCTGAATGGGAAGAGGACAGGTGGAAAGACGAGAATCATCATTTTGTCATTGCTTCAGGACTTTCCGTCGCATCAAAATTCTATCCGGAAGCATAAACGGTTGCAACGCTTCCGGTGTTCCGACATTGTCTGGCGAGGTGGTCCTTGCCATTCCCGCGCGTTGTATTTGGAGTAATTTTTGTATCTTTGCCCCCGTTTAATAAAGAAGGAAAATGAAAATTGTATTTGCAACGGGCAACAAAGGTAAGTTACGCGAAGCATCAGAAATCTTAGGCGAGGGCTTTTCGCTCGTTACCCCCGCAGAGTTCGGTATCACGGAAGATATACCGGAGACAGGAAACACATTGAGGGCAAATTCACTGCAGAAGGCACAGTATCTATATGACAGGTGCGGATGCGACTGTTTTGCAGACGATACAGGACTGGAGGTGGATGCCCTGGGAGGTGCTCCGGGAGTATATACGGCAAGATATGCCGGTGAGGGCAAGGATTTCAATGCCAATATGGACAAGGTCCTGTATGAACTGAAAGTGCTTGAGAGCGAGGTGAATATGGCATCGAAACTGGGCCTGAAGATGAAGAAGGTCTCACGCAGGGCACGTTTCAAGAGCGTGATAACTCTGATAGTAGGCGGTGAAAAACATTTCTTCGAAGGTACTCTTGAAGGAGTGATAGCATATGAAAAGTCGGGAAACGGCGGATTCGGATATGACCCTATATTCATAGCGGATGAATATCCGGGACAGACTCTCGCCGATATCACCGAAGAACAGAAGAACGAGATATCACACAGAGGCAAGGCGCTCAGGGCCATGGCTGCATGGCTGAAGCAGAATGCCTGACGGATATCAATTACCGGGAGGATTGTCATGAACACCGAACTGATAGTGCTTCATACGACCAAATTCGGCGAAAATTCCATCGTCGTCCATAGTCTGAGCAGAGATTATGGACGGCGAAGTTTTTTGGTGCGCGGAGTCGGAAAGAAGTCCATGTCGCTGTTCCTGCCTCTCAATATTCTGGAAGCGGATATAGCCGAATCCTCCAAGTCGACACTTTTCACTGCACGTAATCTTTCGTCTGCATGCTCTTTGACAGGCATACGCAACAATATCCTGAAAAACTCCATGACCATGTTCATGAGCGAGGTCCTCTACCGTACCATAAAGGAGGGTGCATGGGAGCAGGACCTGTATCAGTGGTGCAGAAAGAGTATCCTGACATTGGATGCCATTCAGTCGGATTTCAGCAATTTCCATATACGTTTTCTGCTGGAACTTGCTGTGACATTGGGATTCAGGCCTGAGTCAAGGGACCTTCTTCCGTTTGTCGGCGACCATGACGGCACCATAAAGGATTTCATGCAGATGTCCTTTGCCGAGTCCATGCTGATTCCACTTAACGGAGTGACCAGAAATGAAATAGCGGAGGAGATCCTCCGCTATATAGAATTCCATACGGAATCGTCTGTCAATGTCAATTCCCTGAAGGTCCTCAGGGAAATATTCGCCTGAGCGGGCCTTATTCCTCAGACCAGATATATACCTTGTCGGAACGTCTCAGACGGGTCTCTTCTATAGCCTTGCACGCGGTCTCGCTGCAGCCGTCTCCGCATAGTCCGAGTTCTTCCTCACGCGCTCCGGGAACCACCTTCGACCAGTCTATAGGAATCGAGCAGAACACGCCCTTGGATGCCTCCTGGACAGGTTTCAGGTCTACACGGATTTCAGGAACCGTATATTCCACGCAGCCTGAAGTAGGACCTATGATCAGAATCTTGTCTCCTACCTTGAGGCTGTAGGACTCTACCAATATCTCGGCGACTCCGAGTTTTCCGAACCAGTTGGTCACCTTTCCGCAGTAGACCTTCTTTCTGCTTGCCTTGCTTCCGTATATTTCTGACCACTCGCCCAGACGTGCTCCCTGATAGTAGCCGTCCCAGAATCCTCTGTTGAACACCTCTTCGAGTTCCTTTTTGAGGGATGCTCCCAGTTCCGGAGTATATGTCCCGTTGCATACGGCATCTGCGGCGCGGCGGTAGCATGAGGATACGCGTTTGACATATTCCGCAGACCTTGCACGGCCTTCGATCTTGAACACGGTTACTCCTGCATCGATTATCTTGTCCATGAACTCTATGGTACACAGGTCTTTAGGTGACATTATGTATTTATTGTCCACCGTCAGTTCTGCACCGGTCTCCCTGTCGCGCACGTCATATGCACGGCGGCATATCTGGTAGCATGAGCCGCGGTTGGCGGATGCCCCATATTCATGCAGGCTCAGGTAGCATTTCCCTGAAATAGCCATGCAGAGCGCACCGTGGGCGAACATCTCTATCTCCACGCGACGTCCGGAAGGACCGCAGATATTGTCCCTGTCGATGATTGCCTTTATTTCCTTGACCTGAGTGAGGTTGAGTTCCCTGGCAAGCACGATCACATCGGCGAACTGGGCATAGAACCTGAGTGCCTCTGCATTGGATATGCTCAACTGTGTGGAAATATGCACTTCAACCCCTATGCTTCGGGCATAGGCGATGGCTGCCATGTCGGATGCAATCACAGCGGTGACACCTGCCTTCTTGGCTGCATCCAGAGTGCGTCTCATGTCCTCAAGGTCACTGTCATAGAGGACTATGTTGAGGGTGAGATATGTCTTTACTCCATATTCGGAGCATATGCGGACAATCTCATCGAGGTCGGTCATCTTGAAGTTATTGGCCGAGTGGGAGCGCATGTTGAGTTTCTCAACTCCGAAATATACGGAGTCCGCTCCTCCCTGCAGGGCCGCCATCAGGCATTCGAAATTGCCTGCTGGAGCCATGATTTCAAGGTGTTTCTGTCTTGTCATTTATTTCTACCAATCAGTTTTGTTGCGTAATTCTTCAGGACCGCTTCTGCTCCCGGTGCAAGTCCGAGTTCTGACACATATCCGAGAGCCTGACCATGAAGCATTGTGATTTCCTGCTTTGCCTCTTCTCCGATGTTCAGGACGTCATATATTCCCTTGACCGCCTCTATCTTGGCAGCCTTGTGCTCTTCGGACAGGACAGGTATGCTCATCGCTCCCATAAGTTCGTCGCGCATGTCTCCGGCCTTTTCAAATGCTCTGGTCAGAAGCCATGTCTTCTTGTTGTTGACGATGTCTCCGCCGATGGCCTTGCCGAAGACAGCAGGGTCACCATAGGTGTCAAGCCAGTCGTCGGCAATCTGGAATGCCAGTCCGAGATTATATCCATATCTGTACAGAAGTTCACATTCGCGCTCTGATGCACCTCCGATCAACGCTCCCATCTTTGCCGAGCATGCGATCAGGACGGCAGTCTTCAGACCTATCATCTTCAGGTAGTCCTCCATAGGAACGCTTTGCATATCCTCGAAATCCATGTCGTACTGCTGACCCTCACACACCTGTGCTGCGGTAGTGGAAAACAGGTCCAGAGCCTCTTTCATCACTGAGGCCGGCGCTTTTGCGAGCAGTTTGTAACTTTCTATGGACATCACGTCTCCGGAAAGGATGGCAGTGTTTTCATCCCATTTCCTGTATACCGTAGGCACGCCGCGACGCACGTCCGCCTTGTCCATTATGTCGTCATGGATGAGGGTGAAACTGTGGAATACCTCCATAGCCGCTGCCGGAGAAAGTATCTCTTCAGAAAGTGTGTCCTTGAAAAGGGAATATGCAATAAGGCAAAGGCGAGGCCTTATCCTCTTTCCTCCGATTTCCATCATATATCTAAGCGGATCGTACAGCCCGGAAGGCTCTGCAGTGAACTTCAGATTGCCGAACAGGTCCCTGATGGCATCTTCGATGTGTTTTTCCTGTATCATTTTGCACAATTTGGACAAAGATAACTCTTTTTGCGGGATTTATGTGTCCTTATGCCCGCTCATATGGAAATACTCTGCCACAGGTTTTTGAAACAAGACGCAAAAAAGTCAATAATTTTGCGTATGTTCGCACTATGATTATAAATTATTTGCCATGAAAAAACTTAGTTTTATTGTTATCGTGCTAGCCCTTTTGTGTTCTTGTATAAATAATCCTCTGGATTCGAGATTCGAGGATTATTCAGAGAATGATAAACGGTTGAGGAGTCTCGTTTCAAAATCTGTATTTGTCGAACATGAAGATAGTTTGACAATGATGAGTAAATTGCAAAAGGATGAGAACTTTCTGATGATGAGTAGAATTGTTTTTAAGGATTCGGTTTATGTGCTAGGAATTAAAAGACAGGATGCGATTTTTCTAGGCGTTTCTGAAGATGTCTACGATCAATATGTCGAATATGTGTCCAGTCTTAATAATTCTCTTGATAATATTTAATTATGAAATTCAGACGTGCGTTAATACCACTATTGATGTTCTTGTGTATATTTACGATGTATTCACAAACATCGGATGATAGATTTATGGTAGTGAGAGGGCAGTTGGAGGACTTGTTTCGTGGTCTTAATAAATCTAAGGTCATTACGGAATTGCTGTTAGATATCGGAGTTGATCTTGTCGATCTTTTTGATTATGATGGTTCCGAACTTACAGAGCGTAATATAGTTACGTTTCCCGTTTATAAGAATATTTTGAAGAGTATCTTGTCCTGTCATATTCTTAGGTCAACGGCTGTTCTTAACACCAAATCTGTGGATAGTATGCTTGCAAATTTTCAGGCAGAAAGTGATGGGGTTGGTCTGACTTTTACTGCTTTTAGGTATAACTATATAGTTGAAAATGCTTTAGAAGATAATCTGATATGTTATGATGAGTCTAAGAATAAAGTTTCAGATAAGGTAATTGATGGGAAATGGCAAAATCCATATTCGGAAGCAGTCGTTTTCGCTTTTATACCGAGTGTTTCAGAAGTAACCTCTCTAAATGTTACCTATACACTTCTAGATAGATTTAACGCTTATAATATTTTAATTAACAGATTAGAATTTGATCCAGGCGATGGTGGAGGATACCGTCTTATAGTACCTGGTGCCCCCTTTAATGTGGCTTATGAGGGGTATGGAACAAAAGTTTTAAAACTTAGGCTAATGGCCCAAGGAAGGGTGTATCAATCGCATTCTATTATAAATTTGAAAGAAACTGAGAATATTGTTATATCTCCAGATTTACAGGATGGTACTATAATTCCAGAACAAAATACAGTTGAGTATAACTCTAACGGTAATAACTATTCTGCAAAATATACGTGCTATCATATACCTGGGAATTCATCATTAACCCGCCCTTTCATTGTCGTTGAGGGATTTGATCCGTGGATGTTGAAATCTGTGTTTGATGATGTACCTGATGAGGATTTTCATTTGGGATTTACAAATCATGCTGAATTTTATGATAAGCATTGGGATTCATGCTCTTTGCAAAATAGTTATGATCTTATTTATATCGATTGGGGCAATTCTCTTGCAGATATAAATGTAAATGCGGAGTTACTGATAAAGATACTGAAAGAAGTCAATGCTTCAAAAGCAATGTCCGGAAGTTCTGAAACAAATGTTGTCATGGGGCAGAGTATGGGTGGTTTGATTGCCCGTTGTGCTTTAAATAAAATGGAGAAGGAGGCGATACCTCATGAAACTTCAACCTATATTTCTCATGATGCTCCACATCTGGGGGCAAATGTACCATTAGGAGCATTATATTTCATTCAGCAGTTTATGAGTTTTGCTCATGGTCATGAAAATTTGATAGAGATAGTGGACTTGTTTAATAGTAATATGCTTAGTAATGCTGAAGAAAAATTATATGAAGTTCTACACGCGGAGTCAGTAAAGCAGATGTTGGTTAATTATGTGAATGAATATTCTGCTTTAGATAATTCAACTCATAATGATTGGCAAACGACAATATCTATGGCAGGTTTCCCGAAAACAACAGAAAATATTGCGATAGTTAATGGCAGACCATTTGATGTCTCTACAATACTTTCTGATGATTCCCATTTTTTATATGTTGATGGTTATGTGAAATCTGGTCTATGGACTAATCTGATTAAAGGTTTTACCGGGAATGTTACAGAGTTAATAATCTGGCTCAGTGGTGATCCTTATGCTGCTGCATTATGGGGGTTTAGTCCGACTAGAATTAATGTTCGTGCTGAGATTAATCCCTTGTCTTCAACAATAGTTGAACAACCGGTTTCAAGGTTGGATGTTACATATACTAAAAAATTTTTATGGTTCATTCATAAAGAATATGAAATTTTTTCATCTGTAATTACTTGTCCGTCAGTAGGTGTATATTATGATGAGTTACCAGGATCTCTATATAGTTTTAGTAATTTCGGCGGTCCACAAGATGTGGTAAATAAAACGATAGATGATTCTAGTAATTGGGGTTCATATCACTTTGATATACGAATGGGTAATAAAATGATGTTCATTCCAACAGCGAGTGCGTTGGCTATCCAGTCTGAGGAGGGTCTTGGAGCATCATATTATATGAGAGATTATTATATAAATCCTCCTATACCAGAAGTCGAAACTCCATTTTGTTCATATGTGTTAGCGAGAGAGGCTCAGGAACATATTCATTTAACAGATACAATAATAGATTGGATAGGTAAGCAAGTATGTGCAAATATTGAAGGACCTGATACTTTGTCGACCGTTGCAAACTACTCTGCATCAGGATTCGATACTCCTCTGAAATGGTCTTGCTCGGATATGTCAAAAGCAATTATCGATAATAATGGAAAACTAACCGCTATAAGTAATGGGGCAGTAACAATTACAGCAGAGTCATATTTTAACGGTCGGCTGATTCGTAAAAAGAAAGATGTAATGATTGGTCACCCGGATTTAGCAATTTCTTATTCTTTTTCTCCAGGGTCGGGTCATATGTTTTATGTCTCCGCTCCGAATAGCGAAGATGTAGAGACCCTTCAGAATTTGGTAGATGCCGGTTATTTAAACTATGAATGGTCTGTTTTATGTGATGAGTCAGACATGGTTACGACCGTCACCAAAACGCCGTCAATTACACATCTGCCCAAAGAGGATGAGGTGATCACTGTTTGCTTGAGGCTGGTAGATAATGATGGGAATAAGGGAGAAACATACTCAAGAACAATTAACCTTAAAAATCCATTTACGACTAATTATAAATATGTAAAAGTTAATGCTATAGGAACTGTGACATTTATAAAAGAGAATGGGTATGAAATAGGGGCGCCAAGCGAGGACTTTACTATTGATTTCAGGAATATAATATATTCGCAGTCAGATAATGCCTATAATTTAGTCCTAAAGTATATACAAGGAAATACGTGTTATTTGTATTATCCCAATGGCCTTGGTTTTACATATTTACAAGGAAACAAAATCAGTAATCAATTGAAGTGGCGGTTCTCTTTTCTGGATACGGAATTATTTGTTAATTCGTTGGATGATATCGTAAATAGGGCTGGCTCAACTTCGATATCTCAAGGAGAAATGATTGATTTTGGTATATATATATGTAACTCAAATAAGAAAGTGATGCAACGAGTTCCATTTGCTATTATATATAACTAACATCTTATAGTCATGAAATTTAGATTTGGTTTTCTATTTGTGACATTATGCCTAACGCTGATGTCTGTGTCTGAGTGTGAGCCTTTTGATTCTCGGATTTATTGCCCGATCAGTGCAGAGGTCAATGGTGTTAATTATGAGAATGATTATGTGCGCCCTTCAGAAGGAGTTCCCTATGCTACTTTTGGTTCTGAGGGTAAGAATTATTATTTGAATACTTCGGGGCGATGGCTTAAGTCAGAGTCAGGGGATAGCCTGATGTTCCGATTGAAGTTCAATGAAGAAGTAGACACGTCTTCTTTTTCGTTGAATGTAAAATATAAAATGAAGGCTCTAGTGAGAACAGAAGCAACAAGCCGTGAATCAAGTGATGGATGGATATTGTTTACTTCTATATCAGGACGTCTTGATGGCAGATTTGAGTGTGTAGTGAGAGATGATAGAACAAACCAGATTGTTTATGATGTCAGGAATGGCTGTTTCAGTCTTCCATATCGTTGGTAAATGGCATCATCATAATGTTGGAATGTGCCGCAGGTTTTTGAAACAAGACGCAAAAAAGTCAATAATTTTGCGTATGTTCGCACTATGATTATCAAAGGACAAGCCACAGTTGTAAAGCATACGGGCAGCCATTATATGCTGTCAGCACTCCCGGGTTGGGAACTGTTTCCGGCAGTTCTGCGCGGAAAGATACGTCTGAAAGGAAGCAGTGCCACCAATCCTGTGGCAGTGGGAGATATGGTAGACTATGAGGCGGAGGTAGAGGACGGGGGAACTGTAACCCTTGAGAATCCCGCTGCCGTCACCGCGGTGCATCCGCGCAGAAACTATATAATCCGCAGATCCACGAATCTTTCGCGTCAGTCACATATAATAGCGTCCAATCTGGACAGGGCCTTTCTTGTGGTGACCCTGGACTTTCCTCAGGTCAAACTCCCGTTTCTGGACCGTCTTCTTGTCACCTGCGAGGTTTATAATGTCCCTGCGGTGATAATATTGAACAAATGCGACCTGTACGGTCCGGAATATGACCAGATGCGCGAGGCCTTCCGTGATATATACGAAGGTGCGGGATATCCGGTGATGGAGGTCTCAGCAAGGACGGGGGAAGGAATCGACCGTCTGACGTCGGTGATATCCGGAAAGACTCTTCCTGACGGGACGGAAAATGAGGAATATGACCCTTGTAGACCATATGTCTCGCTTTTCTCCGGAGTGTCAGGTGTGGGAAAATCGTCATTGATTCGCGCTCTCGACCCTTCGCTTGAACCTCGCGTGGGGGATATTTCCGATGCGCATGAGCAGGGAAGACACACCACTACGTTCTATGAAATGTACAAGGTTCAGTCCGGTGGATTCATCGTGGACACTCCGGGACTCAGGGGATTCGGACTGGTGGACCTGAAGAAGGAGGAGATCGCCACTTATTTCCCTGAAATGCTGGAGGCTTCGCAGGATTGCAGGTTTACTCCTTGTACGCATACTCATGAACCGGGATGTGCTGTGAAGGATGCTGTGGAGGAGGGGAGGATAAGTTATGAGAGGTATTCTTCGTATCTGGGTATGTTGGAGGAGGAGGGGAAATATCGGTAGATCCTCACGTCGCTTCGCTCCTCAGGATGACAGAAGGTGCTTCGCTCGTCATGATGACAGAAGGTGCTTCGCAGGATGACATTCACTGTCATTGCGAGGCTTCAATAAGGCCGTGGCAATCTCCTCAGGATGACATTCACTGTCATTGCGAGGATTCAACGAAGCCGTGGCAATCTCCTTATGATGAAAGAATATGGGTATCAATCGTGACATATTGAAATTGGCTCTTCCGAGCATTCTGGCCAATATCACCGTGCCTTTGGTGGGTATGGTGGACATAGCCGTGGCCGGTCATCTTGATGTGGAGTCTGCCACATTGATAGGCGGTATTGCCATCGGCAGCATGCTTTTCGACCTTCTGTACTGGAATTTCGGCTTCCTTCGTATCGGCACAGGAGGACTTGCGGCCCAGGCTTTCGGTCGCGGCGACAGAAGGGAATGTGCCAGGATTCTGTTGCGCGCTATTGCCCTCTCTCTTGCGATATCACTGCTACTCATAGCGATACAATGGATATACGTAAAGGCTGCCTTTCTGGTGGTTGACTGCACCCCTCAGGTCAGGGAACTCGCTTCAAGATATTTCTTCATAAGGATATGGGCCGCTCCGGCAACCCTTGCCCTGATGGCACTGAAAGGGTGGTTCATAGGCATGCAGGACAGTGTGAGCGCGATGGTCGCCGACATCACTGTGAACGGAATGAATGTCCTTCTGAGCATAGTGCTCGCCTTGGGACTGACCGTTTCGGATATCTCGCTGGTTCCTGCATTGGGATTTGACGGAATCGCCATAGGTACGGTAGCGGCGCAGTGGACAGGACTTCTGACGGCATCTGTCCTGCTTGCATTCAGATATCGCCGTGGCACGATGGACCTTCTGGACAAGGCTGATGTGAGGACCCTTCTTGACGGAGGCGAGACCCGCCGTTTCTTCAGCATGAATGCAGACCTTTTCATCCGTTCTGCCTGTATGATAGCCATTTACATCGGTTTTACGGTGATATCCGCCAAATACGGAGACCTGCTTCTTGCCGTAAGTTCCATCCTTATGAAACTACTGATGATATTTTCATATTTCACCGACGGATTTGCATATGCGGGTGAAGCGCTCACTGGAAAGTTCATCGGAGCGAGGGATTCCGGAATGCTCAGGCAGACGGTCAAATGGACCTTCATCTGGAGCATGGGCATTGCGTTCATATTCATGATCCTTTATCAGTTCGCAGGAGTGCCTATGCTGAAGATGATGACTTCCGATGTGGCGGTGGTGGAAGCGGCAAGGGAATATCTGCCGTGGCTGCTTCTGATGCCGGTAGTGGGCTGTGCCGCCTTTACATGGGACGGTATATATATAGGTGCGACCGCATCCAGGGATATGCGCAATTCCATGCTGTGGGCGGTTGTTTCGTTTGCTCTGGTATGGGCTGCGGGCATCATCGTTCTTAATGCAACAATGCCGCATGACAGTTCATCATACGGCATTATCGCGCTTCATATTCTGATGGCAGCCTATTTCGCCCATCTTCTTTCCCGCACCATCTATATGACGGTCAGATCCCGCGGGGTCCTGCGCATGTCATAGGGCAGATGGCCTGCAGTGATACTCGGCCAGGTTATCTGATTCCGTGTTTCTTCAGGATCTTCAGGAGGGGCTTCCTGATGGATTCAGCCCACAGTCCGTATCCGTAGTCTCCAGGATGGGTTCCGTCCACGGATGTGTCCTGACGTTCGTCAGCAGCGTCGGTGCAGTCTATGAAATATACATTCTTATATTTCTTGCATGCTTCCTTCATAAGTCTGGCTGCTGTCTCCTTCTTGGCAACTTCCTTCTTTCTCGCTGAAATGCAGAAATTGGTGGTTTCGCGGCGGATGGTCTGTTGGAAGATAAGAGGAATGTCAGGGTGAGCCTTCTGGATCTGCTCGATGAACGGGAAAAGTCTCTCCTCGATCATCTTTGCATCAGGATTCGAGAACGCATCGAAGACGAGTGCATCTACATCCGCATCGCAGAGAACCTCTCCGAAATAAGGCTGCATCTTGCAGTTGCCGCTGCATCCGAGACTCAGGAACTGCAGGCCGGTCCATCTCATGAGTTGCATCGGATAACTCATACCCGCGCGGCTTGTGCTGATGCCGTGAGTGTAACTCGAGCCGAAAATTCCGATCCTGTGTCTGAAAGGTGATTCGAGAGATTCGAGTGACGAGCCTTTTTCCACACCGATTCCCAGTGAGTACAGTTCGCTGTAGATAGGCAGGTAAAGCATGCACTCCTTGACTCCCTCAGGCATATCCTTGATTATCACCAACTGCTTGCCCGGATTTTTGTCGGACGGTGCTGCGGATTCGGCATAAAGCCATCTTCCGTCTTTCTTTATGTACAGGTCAAATCCCCTGTCGGCCAGTCCCATTGTGTTCGGAGAGTGCCTGATGTAGCCGTATTCCGGTTTCAGTGCAATGGATCTGGAGTCGGTCTTGAACAGCACAGCAAGTCCCGCTCCGCATCTTACCTGCAGGTTCTCTTTCTGTGTGAAACCTTTATATTTAACTGTATCCACCCTATGGTAAGGATTAGGAGTGTCCTCGAGAATCTTTCCGATGAGATTCAGTTCAGAGGCCTCTGTGAATGTGTACTTGGGGTTCTGTGCGCCAAGGTTCACCGCCAGAACAGCCAGTGTCAGAAGAATCAGTGTCTTTTTCATATTGTTGATGGTTATTGTCAGACAAAATTACATAAAAATATAAACGTTAGTCTGTTTTTTTTGTAATTAAATGAGGCTCATGTCATACATGTCTACCTGATGTGTCGCATTTTTCTGTAATCCTGAGGAGCGGTCGTCCGTTCTCTGTCATTGCGAGAAGCATTCATCCGTTCACAGTCATTGCGAGAAGCGGTCGTTTGTTCACAGTCATTGCGTGAAAGATACACTAATCTGCTTGCTGTCATCCTGAGGCTTCGTTGAAGCCGTGAGGATCTGATGTGCTGTTTGGATACAGGAAATGAAGAGTAATATAAAAGAACCGTATCCTGATTGCCATGAAATCAGGATACGGTTTGAAATTTCTACGCTATTCCGAACTTTACAGACTCTCGATAGTCTCCTGCGACAGACCCGTAGCCTGCGAGATGATATCCACCCCGACGCCCAGTTCCTTGAGTCTTCTGGCATCTTCCAGTTTCGCTTCTTCCCGCCCTTTTTCCAGACCTTCTGCTCTTCCTTCTTCCCTTCCTTTCTTCTCCGCCAGTTCCGCTGTGCTTTCTATTATGTTGTAGTAATCGCTCATGTTCGTCAGGGAATTTATGTATTGTTTCATTTCCTCGGCGGTGAAGTTACCTATTTTCGCCAAGATAAACAAGCGGCGGAACTCGGGTGTGTCAAATTCTTCGGGAATTTTCTTCAACTTGTGCATGTTCTTCAGTAGATAGAGCCATTTGTCGAAACTGCTCTCGAGTTCCTCGATTTTCTTCTTGAACCTACCCAGTTCGAGGAATACATATCTGACGACCTCGGTCATCACTTCGCCCGTACAGTCTTCCCTGAGCCGATATGACGAATGGAAGCGGTCATCAGGCCAGTTGCTCCCATGGTCAAACTTGAAGTTCAGCAGGGCCACCACAATGATGGGTTTGAGGTTGTAGTCCCATCTGAAACTCTCGCCGTCCTCCTCGCATTGATGCTCCTTGATGTACTCATCTCTCGCGGATCGCCCCTGACTATTGATAGGGTAACTGGTGTAGAAGACAGCCCTTTCCCTGAAATGCTTCTGATATCCCTTCTGCATCTCGATGATTAGTGTCCTGCCGTCGGAACATGTGCATGAAATATCAAAGATTGCCTTTCTGTCGTCCTCGGTCAGTCCGAGGTTTTCGTTCGGAATAAAGTCAACATGTTCAATCTCCACATCCTGAAGGATCAGGTTCAGGAACCTGATGAGTACATCCTTGTTCTCCTCGCTGCCGAACATTCTCTTGAACATGAAATCGCAGAGAAGTTCCGCAAAGATCTTCTCCTCATTCGCCTCTGTAATCTGCTTTTTGCTCATATCATTCAAAATTAGTCCCGCAAAGTTCCGAAGACTTATCCGCGTAAAAAAATTGTAAACGGATAAATCGAAAAATCGTTGTCCGAGTACATTCAGACAGTGATTTTTCGAGAATGATTTTTCAAAAAAATCGATTTTTTTTGAAGTCGGTCTGTTTTTCATTGTGGAAAGGAGACTATTCTGTACTCTGTCATTGCGAGGAGCGATAGCGACGTGGCAATCTCCAGTTCAGAGTGATCAGATTGCCACGGCTTCGATGAAGCCTCGCAATGACAGTGAAGGTGCTCCTCGCAATGACAGGGGGAAGACTGCTGTTCACGATGGAGTGAGGAATCGTAGATATCTCGCAATGTCAGTGGACACTTTTCAGTTGTTGGCTTCTGTCACGACGCAAGACTTTCATGCTAAACTCGTGCGTCGTGACGGAAATCGGAGCCATTCTCCGGAATCCTTGCCATGACGCAAGAGTATAAGGCAAAACTCGTGTGTCGTGATACATACTGTTCCACCTGCAACGCTTTTACCGAGAAACCGTTACAGATACCCTCGAATTGAATAGTACCTGTAACGTTTTCATTGTAAAATCGTTACAGGTACTCCTGGGAAAATGTCATCAAGAGCACCGTTGCCGGAATATGCTCCCTCCGGCAACTACAGTGCAAGCGCTCCGGGCGGCTCGACCTGAAGGCCGTCCTCGCGCTTGACTGTTGCTCTATCACAATCGGACCTGATAAAGACCGGTGTGG
Source organism: Bacteroidales bacterium (assembly GCA_015060205.1). Classification (GTDB taxonomy): domain Bacteria; phylum Bacteroidota; class Bacteroidia; order Bacteroidales; family UBA932; genus Cryptobacteroides. The sequence continues at coordinate 4,588 of SUYY01000028.1, read as the reverse complement.
CATTTCTATGTCAGAAACCCGTACACATGCCATCCAATACTGTTTTTAAAGCGAATATCCTTACCGGTGTGACAGTTTTGGGCTATAAAACGACACAAAGGCACACTTGACTCGCCTTGTCATCTCTAGAAATCCGACGACCGCAGTGACAGTGAGTGTTGTCGTGAGGAGATTGCCACGGCTTCTACTAAGCCTCGCAATGACAGAGAACAGACGGCCGCAATGACAGTGAGGGTGCTCATCGTAATGAGGGTAAAGGTGCTGTCCGCAATGACAGTGAGTGTTGTCGTGAGGATCTGAGCGGATATAACCGGAAAAATGTTACCTTTGTCGTGCGAAAAATCGACGATGGGACTTTATAATTTCTATAGGATAAGCAAAGCCTCTGCACAGAAGGTGGAGGATGAACGGATAGGGAAGACTTACAGGACTTTGCGCAACAGGACTTTCTGGGGCGCGACCGCGGCATACAGCCTGTTCTATCTGTGCCGTCTGAGCATGGGTGTGGTCAAGAAACCGCTTATCGATGAGGGCTTCTTTTCTGCTGCCGAACTTGGAGTCATTGCATCGGCATTCTATTTCATATATGCCATAGGAAAGTTCATCAACGGGTTTGTTGCGGATTACTGCAATGTCCGCAGGTATATGGCCACCGGTCTTGCCATATCGTCCGTGATAAATCTTCTTATGGGTCTTGTCGGACTCGGAGGCGGATATTCCGCTTTTCCTCAATATTCTGTATATCTGATATTTGTCTTTCTGTGGGGACTGAACGGCTGGGTCCTTTCGATGGGTTCACCTTCGGGAATAGTGAGCCTGTCCAGATGGTTTCCTCAGAGCAGGAGGGGAACATATTACAGCATATTCTGCTCGACCCCATATATCGGTGAGGCTCTTTCGATGATTCTGACCGGTTCCGTGGTGGCGGCCTTCGGTTGGGAATACGGATTCATGGTCTCGGCTCTCGGTGGCTTTGTCGGCGTCGCAATAATACTTCTGACGGTTTCGGATACACCTCAGAGCAAGGGCCTTCCTTCCATTCAGGAGATATCCGGCGAGGAGATAAAGCCGGTCGACCGCAAACCCACCAGGGAAATCCAGAAATTTGTACTGCGCCATCCGGCAATATGGATTATCGCCGTCTCTTGCGCCTTTATAAACCTTACCAAATACGGTATAATGGAATGGGGCGTCCTGTATCTTCAGGGGGCGAGGGGATATTCTCTGGAATCGGCAAGTTGGATAATAGGATTTTCAGCGATATTCGCCATTGCAGGTACTGTAGGTGCAGGATGGCTTTCGGATGTGGTGTTCAAGGGTGACAGGGTGAAGCCTGCTCTTATATCCGGAATCATAAGCCTTCTGACCCTCGGACTCTTTCTCCTTGTGGACGGCAACAAATGGGTGATGGCTGCATTCGTGTCGGTGTTCAGCCTTGCCGTGGGAGTGCTGTACTGCATAGTGAGCGGTCTTATGGCTATCGATATAGTGCCTCGTAAGGCGACTGGTGCGGCATTGGGCATCGTCGGAATATCAAGTTATATGACCATCGGTATCCAGAACATCGTCAGCGGACTGCTCATAGACAGATTCGCTACCGAAACCGTGACAATCGTCGACGGAGTGTCCACCACCGTGACCGAATATGACTTTGTCCCTGTCGCAATATTCTGGCTTTCAGCGGTGCTTGTCTCCTTCCTTCTCCCTGTGCTGAACTGGAACAGACTCAAGAGATAGTTCATTCGTCGGGGAAAACCGTCAGTTCGTCGTGAAATTCCGTCATTCACGGCGGATGTTCCGCTTACTTTCATATATTTGTCTGATTGCCGGCGATGGACTCGTATGCATTTCCGGCTACGGTGAAGCATGAAATAACAAACCACAACAAATATGAAACTGATTGTAAGTATCGAGTACCGTACATCATGGGGTGAGGAGATCGCTCTGTGCATAGGCGGCAAGCGCTATCCTCTTTCATACTGCGAAGGCGGTCTTTGGACGGCTGAGATAGCAAGAATAACACTTAAAAAGGAGACGGAATATTCTTATGAGGTGGTCCGTGACGGCCAGACAGTGCGTTCCGAGTGGAAGAAGCATCTCCTTGTGCTTCCTGAAGGAACCGCTCCGAAGGTAGTGGAGATCAAGGACAGGTGGAACGACCGTCCTGCTGATGCACCGTTCTATTCGACAGCATTCACCAAGGCTATATTCGGTAGAAACGCCGGAGAGGCTAAGGCAAAGAAGACATCTGCAGAGGCCAATGTCCTGCTTCAGGTATCTGCGGCAAATGTACGTCCGAACGAGGTGCTCGCTCTTGCAGCAGGTTCGGAGGAACTGGGCGCATGGGCAAAGGTGATTCCTTTCGACGGATCGCAGTATCCCCTCTGGACTCTCCCGCTGAATGTTACTGAGCCGTTTGCATACAAGATAATCATTGCTGACAAGAAGACGCTTGCTCCTCTCGCTTGGGAGGAAGGCGAAAACAGATGGTTTGCGGAACTTCCGCAGAAGGGAACGCTTTCCGTAGTCGCTGACATCCGGACATATTTCAACGGTAGGAACTGGAAGGGTGCAGGTACTGCGATTCCTGTGTTCTCGCTCCGCACAGAGGATGACTTTGGTGTGGGAGAATTCTTTGACCTGAAGAAGATGGTGGATTGGGCTGCTTCTACCGGTCAGGGCATACTTCAGTTGCTCCCTATTAACGATACTACAATGTTCGGAACATGGGAGGATTCCTATCCGTATAACCCTAACTCGACATTTGCACTTCATCCGCAGTATATCAACCTCCCTGCAGCAGGCGTAAAGGCTGATGAGGAATACAAGGCCCTGCAGGCAGAACTCAATGCGCTCGAGCAGATAGATTACGAAAAGGTCAACAACACCAAGATCGCACTCCTGAGGAAGGCTTTTGCAAAGACATTCAAGAAACTGTCTGCAACTGCAGGATATCAGGCATTCGTGCAGAAGAACCAGTCATGGCTCATCCCTTACGCTGCATTTTGCGTACTCAGGGACCAGAACGGTACACCTGATTTCTCGCAGTGGAAGGGATATGCGAAATACAGCAGGAAGAAGGTCGCTGACTTCTGCGCGGCAAATCAGGCGGACGTGGACTTCTGGTGCTTTGTTCAGTATCATCTTGACAAGCAACTTGCGGAGGTATGCGCATATGCCCATTCAAAAGGCGTGGTGTTCAAGGGAGACCTTCCTATCGGAATCAGCAGAACAAGCGTGGATGCATGGCTTTATCCGGAACTTTTCCATATGAATTCACAGGCAGGAGCACCACCTGATGCATTCTCCGCTGACGGACAGAACTGGGGATTCCCTACATACAACTGGGAGAAGATGGCAGAAGACGGATATGCATGGTGGAAGGCACGTCTTTCCAAGATGTCGGAATATTTCGATGCATTCCGTATCGACCATATCCTCGGATTCTTCCGCATATGGGAGATTCCACTCTGGTCAAAGAGCGGTCTGGACGGATATTTCAACCCTGCACTTCCGTTCCCTGCGCATGAACTCGAAAGCCAGGGCTTCGATGTAAGGGACAATGGCCTGTTCATTGAGGATCCTCGCAAGACAGGACATTATCATCCGCGTATCGGCGCACGGAGCAGCCAGTCATACCAGTGGCTCGACGCATATCGCCGTGCGGCCTTCGACAGACTCTACGACGACTTCTTCTATCGCCGCAACAATGAGTTCTGGAAGGATAAGGCGATGCAGAAACTTCCTGCTCTTCTGGACTCAACAGGAATGCTTGCATGCGGTGAGGACCTCGGAATGATTCCTGCGACTGTACCTCAGGTGATGTCTGACCTCCGCATACTCTCTCTCGAAATCCAGCGTATGCCTAAGGACCCTACCCAGGAGTTTGCAAATCCGGCATGGTATCCTTACCTGTCTGTCTGCACGACTTCGACCCATGACATGAATCCTATCCGCGCATGGTGGGAGGAAGACCGTCAGGTGACCGACAGTTTCTATCACAATATGCTTGGCGGTCAGGGAGATACGCCGTTCTACTGCGAACCGTGGATCTGCCGTCAGATTCTCGAGCAGCATCTCTGGTCTCCGGCAATGCTCACAGTGCTTCCTCTTCAGGACTGGCTCTCGATGGATGGAGCGCTTCGCAGAAGCAACCCTAACGAGGAGCGTATCAACGTGCCTGCAAACTCACGTCATTACTGGCGCTACAGAATGCATCTTACTGTGGAGCAACTCCAGGCTGCAGAAGAGTTCAATGCCACACTCTCGCAGATGATTGCTGATTGCGGCAGAAAATAGGACTGACATATATATAAAGCGAGGTGACAGACCATCACCTCGCTTTTTTGTATACCGTAGACGACGTTGTTAATTAACGTCAGAAGTCTCGATATGGACAGTGGTTTCCGCTCCGTTCAGAGTGACTTTCAGGTCTTTAGTCTGGTTGCCGTCTCCGCCGGTGCCTTTGTTGATGATATAGTTCAACTCCTTGCCGCTCCTGCCGGAATCAAAGTCGTAATAATAGACATAGTAGTCACCTTCTTCCTTGTCCCAATTCAACTTGGTACCTGGCCAGTCTCCCAATATA
>SUYY01000088.1 GCA_015060205.1 Bacteroidales bacterium | reverse complement strand
ATTCTTTCCCACAAGGCCGATCTTGTCACTCTCGCTTATATGAAAGTTGATTTCATTAAGCAAGGTGAACCCGCCATAGGCAACAGTAAGATTATTGATAGATATCATAGATGATCATTAGGCATTTGACTCCCCTTTTCTGCAGATCAGTATGCTGAATTCGTACAGAAGGTACAGAGGCACAGTACATATAAGCAAAGAGAACGGATCTCCTGAAGGAGTGATCAAAGCGGCCAATATGACCACAGCGCAGACTGCATGGCGTCTGTACTCTTTCAGCCCTTCCTTTGTCACCACTCCCAATGCAGACAATATCGCAATGACTGTCGGAAACTCGAATACAATACCGAAAGTCATGACGGTAGATGTGAAAAGCGAAATATATGAACTTAGCGAAAAATTGTTCGGCACATCCTCACTGACCTGATATCCGGCAAAGAAATTTACCATCAGGGGCAGGATTACGAAATATCCTACCGCTAGGCCCAGATAAAACAGCACTCCGGCAAAAGTAAAGGCACCGCTGACCGCTTTCCTCTCCTTTTCATACAAGGCCGGGGCAACAAAACGCCATAGTTCGTATACAAGATATGGAAATGAAAGAATCATGGCACAGATGAATGTAACCTTCATGTGTATCATGAACTGTGCGGAGACTTCTATATTGACCAATGACAACGAAAAGTCCACCCCTAACAGCCTGTAGAGGTAAAAATCCTTTTCCGTCGGTGCCAGTATGACATCATCAAAGAGAAAATCCTTGAAGAAGAAGAGCACGACCGTAACCCCTATAAGCGCTGCGGCCATTCGGAAAAGACACCGCCTGAGATCTTCAAGATGATCCCAGAAAGTCATTTCGTTTGCCTTAGTCTCCACTCTGCTATTTCTCTGAATCCGGTTCAGCTTCGATATCCTTCTTTATTTCATTCATCTCTCCTTCCACTTCCTTCATCCCCTGCTTGAAACTTTTAACTCCTTTACCAAGTCCACGCATAAGTTCCGGAATCTTCTTGCCCCCGAAAAGGAGAAGAACCACAAGAGCGATGATGATCCACTCCCATCCCTGGATGGCCAATGGCAAAATATACATGATATCCATGACTAAATATGTTTAATATGTATACAAATCTACTTATAACAAAAGTGTTATAAGCATTAACATTCTTGTTATATTAATTATTTTTCAAAGCATTAAGCGAAGTTGTCAGACTTTCAATCTTCAACAACGAGTCTGCTTCCTTCTTCCTCTCGACAGCCACCACGGCCTCAGGAGCATTTGCAACGAAACGCTCATTTGAGAGCTTCTTGCGCACGCTGTCAAGGAATTTCTGCTGGTAAGCAAGGTCAGCTTCGATCTTGGCGATCTCTTCTTCCACATTCACAAGACCGGTAAGCGGAACAAACATCTCCACCGTCCTAACCATAAATCTCTGGGCCGCAGACAAGTCCCCGTCAGCAGCACCTACATTGACATTTGCCAGCTTTACAACCACCGGAATCACCTCGGACGGGAAATCTCCCTTGATCTTGAGATCAAGAGCCTCACGAGGAGAAAGTCCCTTGCTCTGACGTATATTTCTCACCCCGGCAACAGCCTCGCAAGCCATCTCGAATGAAGTAATGAATTCAGAGTCATATGCCTTGGCCTGAGGATAACGCTGATTCATGATGGTCTCCCCTTCCTTCCTCTGAGCCATATTCTGCCAGAGTTCTTCTGTAATGAACGGCATTATAGGATGGATCATCTTAAGAAGGGCATCAAAGAATCCGATGGTAGCCTCGTATGTAACCTTGTCAATACCAGCACCATACGCAGGCTTTACAGCCTCAAGATACCATGCGCAGAAATCATCCCAGAAGAACTTGTAGATGGCCATCAACGCATCTGAAATGCGGAACTTGCTGAAATGGTCTTCCACTGTCTCTACAACCTGGCTGAGCTTACCCTCGAACCACCTGACTGCAACAGCAGAGGCTTCCGGCTGAACGGCAGAAGCGTCAACCGTCCATCCTGTAACAAGACGGAAGGCATTCCAGACCTTGTTGTTGAAATTTCTACCCTGCTCTATCTGTGATTCATCGTAAAGAATATCATTTCCGGCAGAGCTGCAGAGCAGCATACCCAGACGGACAGCATCAGCACCGTATTTTGCAATCAGCTCAAGCGGGTCAGGTGAATTGCCAAGAGTCTTTGACATCTTCCTGCCAAGCTTGTCGCGTACGATACCTGTAAGATATACATTCCTGAACGGCACATCGTTCATGAACTCGTTTCCGGCCATGATCATACGGGCCACCCAGAAGAAAAGGATATCCGGACCTGTCACGAGGTCGTTTGTAGGATAATAATATGCAAGATCCCTGTTCGGCTGAGCCTCGGGATGTCCGGCCTTGTTGGTGTCGAACACAGATATCGGCCAGAGCCATGAGGAGAACCATGTATCAAGAACATCCTCGTCCTGACGGAGATCCTCAGCCTTCAGAGCCGCATCGATTTTCTGAGCGGCTTCGAGAGCCTTTTCTGGCGTCTCTGCCACAACCACCTGTCCGTCAGGAAGATAGTATGCAGGGATTCTCTGTCCCCACCAAAGCTGACGGGAGATGCACCAGTCGCGTACATTCTCCATCCAATGACGGTATGTATTGCGGTATTTGTCTGGAATAAGTTTCACTGCACCACTCTCCACCGACGCCAGGGCATCTTTTGCAAGTGCCTCCATCTTGAGGAACCACTGCATTGAAAGCCTTGGCTCGATGACAGCATTTGTTCTCTCGGAATATCCGACCGGAGAAGTGTAATCCTCCATCTTCTCGAGGTTTCCGGCCTCCTGAAGCATTGTCACGATCTTCTTGCGTGCGTCGAACCTGTCCTCTCCGACAAGAATCTGCGCCTTCTCATTGAGACGTCCATGATCGTCGATGATATCAAGAACCGGAAGGTTGTGACGCATTCCTATCTCATAGTCGTTTACATCGTGAGCAGGAGTCACCTTAAGGCAGCCGGTACCGAAATCCATAGCGACATAACTATCCTCTATGATAGGTATCTCCTTATTTATCAGAGGGATAAGCACCTTCTTGCCCTTAAGCCAATGATAACGCTCATCTTCGGGATTGATGCAGATTGCAGCATCCGCCATGATAGTCTCGGGGCGTGTGGTGGCGATGATTATATATTTGTCGGTAGGATTGCCGTTGCCGTCCGAGATGAAATATCTCAAATGGTAGAACTTGCTGACAGTATCCTTGTGGATAACCTCCTCATCACTGACCGCGGTAAGCCCTACAGGGTCCCAGTTGACCATCCTGACACCTCTGTATATATAGCCCTTGTTGTAGAAATATACGAATGTGCTGATCACCGCGTCGCTCAGGTCGGGATCCATTGTGAACTTTGTCCTGTCCCAGTCGCACGAAGCACCTAACTTGCGCAACTGATTGAGAATTATTCCTCCATGCTTTTCCTTCCACTCCCATGCATGCTTGAGGAACTCCTCGCGGGTAAGGTCTTCTTTCTTGATTCCCTCAGAGGCAAGTTTCTGCACAACCTTATTTTCAGTTGCAATCGAAGCATGATCGGTTCCCGGGACCCAGCAGGCATTCTTGCCGTCCATCCTTGCCTTGCGGACAAGCACATCGTTCAAGGTATTGTTAAGCACATGGCCCATGTGCAGGATACCTGTCACATTAGGCGGCGGAATAACTATCGTATAAGGTTCTCTTTCATCTGGTTCCGAATGGAAAAAACCGTTCTTGAGCCAATAGGCATACCATTTATCCTCGGTCAAGGCCGGATCATACTTTACTGGAAGTTCCATAATTCTATATTACTTATCTATAAATTGACAATTGTACGATACCATGCTTTCTTCAAAGCACAATATCGTACAAATATAGCAATTTAAGATGACTTTACGAAGTAACTGAAGCAGAAATTATCCGCGAAGTTTCAATCCGGCGAATATTGTATCTGGCCTGAAAGCAAATACCGACGCCATTTCTCCCGACATACAGAACCCGCACTGGTCGCATTTATCGGTACCATTCCCCACGCACAGCCCTCTCGTTCCATCAGGATAAATGAAATTCGTCACCCAGCATCTCTTCTCGAACTTATTGGTTTTCATAAGTTTAAGGCCGGACTTTGAGTTCATTATGGGATAACCTCTCCGTTTATACTCCAAGACTTTGTCAATAATCTCCGCCCGCTTTTCAAGATCAAGAGCCAGATATTCAGTACCCTCGAACGGAGTATGGAAATTTATCGATATCTGTTCTATTGCGGGATTATTCTTCGCGTACTCAATAGTATTTTCAACATCAGTGTAATTCAAGGTATTGACTACCATATTCACGCTCAGATGCTTATGCCCACACTCCGCAATATTCTTTTCCAATCTGGCAAAAGTGCCTTTTCCCCGGACCTCCTCATGGAAAC
>SUYY01000087.1 GCA_015060205.1 Bacteroidales bacterium | reverse complement strand
ATTCGTATGACTCCAAGCTGCTGGAGCACTATTCTCTTGAAGAAGCGGTCATCCTTCTGCTCGGTATTCACCTGCGATTCGCTGACCAGCTGGCGTAAGGCTTCCAGTTCTTCCTCCTTCTCGATGATCTGATGCTTCTTTCTGCGGTAATAGAATACAGATACTGCTATCATCAGCAGTAAAGCCAATCCAACATAGGTAAGGATGATCTGGGTGCGCTGTTTCTCGATAGTCAGTTTGAGGTTCTTTTCGGCCAGCTGCTGATTGTTTGCTTCCTTTGCATCAGTTATAGCCTGTTTCTTATATGCGTTTTCCTGCAATGAATTCACAAAATTTGCCCATTCCATTACATTGATGCGTTTGTCCTTTGCATATTCCAAGGTACTTTTCAGCATCTTCATGTAGCTTGACATGGATACATTGTTTCTGAAATCATCGTCGGCATATTCATCGGATAAGCGAACATGTTTCTCAGCCTCCTTGATACGGTCCAATAGTAAATAGTAACGTGCAATGGAAGCGTGAGCCCAGGCAACGCGCATACTGTCTTTGTCCGAGTAATGGTTCAGGATCTGCTCTTGAATTGCAATTGCCTTTTCATGTTTGCCGTAATCACTGATGATGTCTGCATAATTTGGAAGGACACGTCCCCAATACAGAGAGGAATCACTAGGCGTCTTTACATATTGCGGAAGATTCTCAAACAGGCGTTCGCATTCTTCCGGGCGGCCGATGTAATAGTTCAATGTAGCCATAGCCTGCTGGTTTTCAAAGCCCTGCTCGGTTTCATCCTCCATGATGCGGGAGAGATAGTTGTAACAAGCCTCGAAATCATAATCCTTTGCAGCTAGGTCATACAAGGCATACAGAGCCTTCCTGTCAGTGCCGGCAACCGGTTCAAGAAGATCATAAGCCTTTGCCGATTCCCCTTTCCACCAATAGTGATATGCAGTCAGAATTGTTGCTTGAGACAGTCGGGCGGAGTCTGTCGGCTCAAGTGTACGGTAATACTCCAATGCTTCACTGAGTTGTGTGTCCTCGCTTAAAGATTCGGCATTGTTCAGGCGTTCTTCAGCATCATCAAGTATCTGTGCGTAATCGATGCTTGGCTGTCTGGTCGAGCAGTTTGTAAGAACTATTATGAGCAGCAATATAAGTCTGTGCATGGTGTTTCTTTTTCGTAAAGGTAATGCTTTTTTACAGTTAATTATCTTGTTGCACCCCTCATATAAAGTCAGGAAAGGTCATATATAAACTTTTTATTTTGACCCATATTGATTATCAGGTGGTTACATAGTGATTTGCACAGTAAATACTTTTGCATATAAACCCATTGAAACTCCTTTCAGACATAACTTTGCATCAACAGAAAACAAGTAAACATGAAAAATATGAAGGTGTTTTTAACGATCATGAGCATGCTGCTGGTGCAGACAGCAGCCATGGCAAACAACCGTATAAGCGGTGTACTGGTGGATGACAGTGATTCCTCTCCTTTGGTAGGAGCCACAGTGGTCTTGACTGATGGATCAGACAGACAGGTGATGGGTACAACAACTGATACGGAAGGTAGATTTGAATTGAAGGGAGCCCCGGAGGGAGATTATCTGCTTCAATGTATGTATGTGGGATATGATAAATTCTCACTCTCACTTAAACAGGTAGTCAAGGATGTGGATCTGGGAGAGATCCGGATGAAGCAGGTTGCGGAAGCATTGGAAGAAGCTGCGGTAATCGGTGATGCTGTCGTTCAGAAGATTGACCGTCAGCTGGTGATGCCTACTATGCAGCAGAAGAAGGCTGCCACCAACGGAGTGTCGCTGCTGCAATATCTCCAGATTCCTGACATATCAGTGAATGCCATTGAAAAAAACATAACCAACAGTTATGGCGAATCTGTGCAACTGCGTATAAACGGCGTAGAGACCTCTCAGGCAGAAGTTATGGCTATACGTCCGGAAGATGTCATAAGAGTAGAATATCACCAGCAACCGGGATTGAGATATGGCAATGCCGCTGCAGTTCTTGATTATATCGTGCGTAAAAGGGAATCAGGCGGCAATGTCTCTACCGACCTGACCAACTCCTTCTATCCATCACTAGGATTCGGCAATTATCATGTCTCCGGAAAATATCATCACGGAAAGTCATCATTCTCAGCATTGGTGCAATGGAGCAGACGTGATCTTGAATGGAATCGCGAGAACGAAGAGACATTCAATTTCCCGGACAAGACTATCGTCAATCGTGAAACCGTGGCAGCTCCCAACCGGGTGAAATACGACTACATCACTACTTCGCTCAACTACACCTGGACAAATGGCGAGAAAAGCATGTTGAACATCGTTCTCAACAACAATACCAAGGACATACCGCACTCATTTACTGACAGGAACAGTATCCTGCATCAGGGTGACATGGTATATGAGGTAAAGGATCGTGAGCAGTCTGTCACACATATTCCTTCGCTTGACATATATTATCAGTTGAATCTCAAGGATGACCAGCATCTTTATTTCGATGTCGTAGGAACATATATCAACAGCAGAAGTGAAAGGCAGTACTTTATCAATGAGATTGCCGGTCAAGCCGGCAATGATGACATCATGTCGAACGGAGTTGAGACAAATCAAACGGTAATGTCACAAAGCATGGGAGATAAATACTCGATCATAGGAGAAGCGATATATGAACGTCCGTTATGGAAGGGTGAACTTACTACAGGCATAAAGCATAACCAGGCTACGATGAACAATGTATATCAGAATGACATCAGCAGCAAGGTGTCCATGAATACATCAGAAAGTTCCCTTTTCGCAGAATATCAGTCGAAGATAGGAAAACTGAACTATACGTTAGGCGTGGGTGCAATCCGCACATATTATAAACAGGGCGATTATACTCAGGAGAAGTATTTCTTTCGTCCGACATTGAATATGTCCTATCAGTTGAATAAGTTTTATTTCAGATATAGTGCAAGCATGTCCGGGTATGCGCCATCATTGTCGCAACTTAGCGATGTCGAGCAGCCGATGGATGCCTGGCAGGTAAGACGTGGTAATCCAAATCTGAAAAGCACTGCATATTTCACCAACCGCCTTTCAGGTAGCTTCAGGGCGAAGTGGATCAATATAGATCTTTCAGCCAGATACTCATATGATGACAAGCCGATAATGGAAGAGACCATATTTGAGAACGGCAGATTTGTACGCACCTTCGACAATCAGAAGGGATTTCACAGATTGAATGCACAGGCCAACATACAGATCAAACCTTACAAACAGTATATATCGATTAGCCTGACTCCGTTCTTCAATCATTATGTCAGTCTTGGAAATGCATATACGCATACGCACAACAACTTCGGATTCAGGGGAAGCATTGTCGGTATGTACAAGAACTGGGTTTTCATGGCTGAGATGAATACGTCGAACCATGAACTGTGGGGAGAGACCATCAACAAAGGTGAAGCAATCCATACGATAGCAGCCGGATACAACAGAGAAAAATGGGCCTTGCAGATGATGGTGATGAATCCGTTTTCAAAGAACTATAATCAGGGTGTCGTCAATCTTTCGGAACTGGCTCCAAGCAACCAGCTGGCCTTTTCCCGCGACCTCTGCCCGATGTTCATGGTAAATGTATCGTTCAACATTCTGACAGGCAAGCAGAAACAGACCAGGAGTCTGAGGATAGAAAATTCTGATACTGACTCAGGAATATTGTCGGGAACAAAATAGGTTAGTAGATTCTTGACAGAGGCGTAGCCGGGGATATCTCGGTTATGCCTTTTGTTATTCGTTTACCAGCAGTTTATAGCCTTCGCCTCGCACGTTCACGATGCGGATGCGTGGGTCGGGGGCGAGACGGGGGGCGGAGTTTAGAATATATAGCGTAAATCACTTGCATTTCTGCCCCCCCCGATTATATTTGTAGTGAATATATTATTATATAGATTTTGTAAGTTTATAACCATTATGAGAGACAAAAGGAGGATTAAAGTGGTCAGTTACATTCTGACTACTATCATAGTTGCTGTTAATGTTGATCACAAATAGATATTATAGCGAACATTATCCTGAATTTGTGTGTCTTCCTGTCAGAATGGCAGGCAAAGAAATAGTGTATATAGTAAACACGATGTAATCCATCTTTACACTTCTGTAAGTAAAATTTACACTTCTGTAAGAAAAATTTACAGTAACACCCACCACCAGATTTTATAAAAACTTGAGCTATAGCGAATTGCCGTTTATGGCACAGTGTATGATAAACCGATTCCCGATTAACCCTTATTTATAACTATAACTACTGATGAAAAGTTACCTGAGATTCCTATCAAGAAACAAGCTGTATACCGTGATCGAGGTCGTTGGACTGAGCGTGGCGCTTGCATTCGTTGTGTTCATTGCGACATTCGTTGCCGGAGAACTGGGCTATGACAAAGAGCTCAAGAATACGGAGAATATATATGTAGGTCACGAAGAGGAATTCTGTATA
>SUYY01000086.1 GCA_015060205.1 Bacteroidales bacterium | reverse complement strand
GGCTGCACTGTACAAGGACATCGACAGAGTGTTCGACAAATTCAACGAGTGGGGCATAAAGGGAATGATGGTGGACTTTATGGACAGGAACGACCAGCAGATGATTCTCATTCAGGAGGATATTCTCAGAAAGGCCGCCGAACACCGGTTGTTCATCCAGTTCCACGGTTCGAGCAAGCCATCCGGTCTTTCAAGAACCTGGCCTAACGAATTTACACGCGAAGGTGCTCTCAACTACGAAGTATACAAATGGGACGGTACACGGACAATGGGAGCCGACCACGACATCAACATGTTCTTCACAAGAGCGCTTGCCGGTCCGACAGACTATCACCTCGGAGGATTCCGCTCAAAGGCCTATGACCAGTGGAGAGTCCAGTATCATGCACCTCTGATGACCAGCACAAGATGCCATATGCTCGGCATGTATGTGATTCTTGAAGGCTATCTGAGCATGGTGTGTGACTATCCTGAGGCATACATCGGCCAGCCTGGCTTCCGATTCATCCAGGAACTTCCCACCACATGGGACCAGACAAAAGTCGTTGATGCGAAGGTTGCAGAATACGCCGTGACTGCCCGCAGAAAGGGCGACACATGGTTTGTGGGATGCATAAACAATTCCAAGGAAAGAAACCTTGACATCAGTTTCGGCTTCCTTGGCGAAGGAAAATATAAGGCAGAGATCTATGTGGACGCAGACGATTCGGACATGAATCCGGACCATCTCACTACTGGAACAAGAATAGTTGATGCCGGCACAGTAATGCCTGTGAATGTGAAAGGCAGCGGCGGATTTGCCATGAAGATATATCCCGTAAAGGACAACAGACATGAGCATAAATTCTATATGGCTCCCCCTGATACTACTGCAGGCATCTGGGTGCGTCCTTCTTCTGCCGACAAGGCCCGTCCGAAATGGGGGTTCAAGAACGGCATACAGGTGGGCATCGCTCCTACCGGTGGTCCGCGCGGCCTGCTCAGGATATATACTCCATATCTGGAACAACCGAGAGACTATGTGACCAACTTCATCGCTATCGAGCCGATTCCTGAGAACGGACGAGATATCAGAGGTCTGTCCGAACTTGAAAGAAGTTCCATTGACGGCCGCAACGGCAAGATATTCTGGAGTTCGGACGACGACATTCTTGATGAAAAGGACAAGCAGGACTTCGCCAGAGGTGTCATCGAGACCATCGACGGCGAGCAGACCCTTACCTTATATATATTCTGCGAGCGCTTCAACAACGGAGTGAGTCCATATGTAAGGCTGAGATTCATGGAGAGCAATCCATATGAATTCGAACTTGCCACATATACTGTAAAGGACGGCACTCCTGAGCCTGACTACTGTATCCTGACGGCTACAATGGGCAACAAGATGAGACTCCGCAACCTCTTCTGCAAGGACAAGGTATATAATTCACGCCATCTATGGCCGGATTATACCGGTGACGGATTTGCTCCTCACTTCGTGGTCCCTTCATCAGAAATGATGGCATCATCAGACGGACAGATATACTTCATTGCTGAGCCTGACGAAGATGATCCGGCATCAAGGGAACTCAACGAGGGTACAAACAAAGGCTGGAAATATATAGGAAAGAAGGCAGTACAGTACTGGAGAAAGCCTTTCCCTAATGTGCAGACCAAGGGACTGGTCAATGGAAGATATACATATTGGGCAAGCAAGTCCCCTATTCCGGAAGGCATTGCCTACGAGAACTTCGAACTGAAGTCTCCTTTTGTACAGGGTGACAGATTCGTATTCGGAATCGCACCTGTATCGTCAGAAGAATTCATCAATAACATAATCAAATAACACACTACAATGAAAATCAGACACATTCTATCAGTTATTGCAGTGCTTATCGCTGCAATTCCTGCGTCCGCTGACAAGTACGAGAAGGTATATAGCGGACGCGAACTGGACCACATCGCCTATCCTATCGGCGGTCTGGGTTCAGGCATGTTCTGCCTCAGCGGAACAGGATCCATCTCAAATGTATCCTTCCATCACTATCCACAACTTTTCCATGAGCCATGCGCATTCGCAGCAATCCATATAAAAGGTCTGGAGAAAGGAGCAAAGGTGCTTGAGACTGCAGTTCCTGACTATAAGATCTTCGGAAGAAATGAGGGCGGAATGGGAGTCGGCGGCACCACATGGGGACTCCCGAGGTTCGACGAGGGAACATTCAGCGCGAAATTCCCGTTTGCGGAGATCAATCTCGAGGATGATGACATGCCGGTAGATGTGAGACTCGTGGCATGGAATCCGTTCATCCCTAACGACGAGGACAACTCCGGACTGCCTGTGGGAGGACTTGAATATACATTCACTAACACATCCAAGGAGACTGTAGAGGCCATTTTCTCATTCAACACAAGAAACTTCATGTGGAAGACCAATGATGTGGCGTCACCTATCCTCAAGATGGACAAGGGCTTCATTCTGAGCCAGAAACCGACAGAGCGTCACCCTGATATGGAGGGATACTGCGCATTCTTTACCGACGAGAAAGATACAAAGGTCAACTACAACTGGTTCAGAGGCGGATGGTTTGACCCTCTGACAATGGCATGGAACAATGTGGAGAGAGGAGAGATGCCGGAAAACGACCCTGTACCGGGAGGAACCGGAGCATCAATCTACGTTCCTTTCAGACTTAAGGCAGGAGAGTCAAAGACAATCAACCTCTACGTTGCCTGGTATGTACCGAAATCTGTACATCGCATCGGTCCTGACGCGGAGTCCGATTCAGACTTCGGCGACCGTTATGACCCTGAACTCTACAAGGACACCCCTGAGAAATACGAACCTTGGTACAGCAGAAGGTTTGCAGACGTAAATGACGTCGCATCATATTGGAAAAGCAACTACTCAGGTCTCAAGGCTGACACAGAGAAGTTCACCGCCGCATTCTACGACACAACTCTTCCTGAGGAAGTGATCGAGTCTGTTGCCAACAACCTCACAATCCTCAAGAGCACCACTGTAATGCGCCAGCACGACGGACGTTTCTGGGTATGGGAAGGCAGCGGCGACAACTGGGGAAGTTGCCACGGCTCATGCACACATGTGTGGAACTATGCACAGGCAGTGCCTCATCTCTTCCCTCGCATGGAGAAGACTCTGCGCGATACCGAGTTCAAGGTGGACCAGAACAAGGAAGGTCATCAGGTATTCCGTGCAAATATTCCTATCCGTCCTGTAAAGCATGACTTCCACGCTGCTGCAGACGGTCAGTTGGGAGGTATCATGAAGGTATATCGTGACTGGAGAATCAACGGAGACACAGAGTGGATCCGCGATATGTATCCGCTCATCGCAAAGAGCATGGACTACTGCATCCGCACATGGGACCCTGACGAGGTGGGAGCACTCGTAGAGCCTCACCACAACACATATGACATCGAGTTCTGGGGACCTGACGGAATGTGTACAAGTTTCTATGCCGGAGCACTCAACAGCATCATCCAGATCGGCAAGTTCCTTGGCGAGGATGTGACAAGATATGAGGCTATCCTCAAGAAGTCGCAGGAATACATGACCACCAGACTCTGGAATGGCGAATATTTCTATCAGGACATCAAGTGGACAGGTCTCCGTGCACCGGATCCTACCAAGGCCCTTTCTTTCCATAGCACATATGCTGACGAAGCATCAAAGATTCTCGTAAAGGAAGGTCCTAAGTATCAGTATGGTACAGGATGTCTTTCAGACGGTATCATCGGATGCTGGATGTCGCTTGCATGCGGCCTTGAAGAGCCTATCGACAAGGAGAAGGTGACAAGCCACCTCATGTCAGTACATAAATATAATCTCAAGAAGGACCTCAGAGACCACGCTAACCCACAGCGTCCGGGCTACGGAGTGGGCAATGAAGGCGGACTTCTTCTCTGCTCATGGCCTAAGGGCGGTAAACTCAGCCTTCCTTTCGTATATAGTGACGAGGTATGGACAGGTATCGAGTATCAGGTTGCTTCACACCTTATCTTCGAAGGCAAGGTCCAGGAAGGCCTTGACATCGTGAATGCTGTCCTCGACAGATATGACGGAGTGAAGAGAAACCCTTACAACCAGTATGAATGCGGCTCATGGTATGCAAGAGCACTCGCAAGTTACAGCCTTCTCCAGGCGCTTACAGGTGTAAGATATGACGCTGTGACTCAGACTCTTTACATTGATTCCAAGATTGGCAAGGACTTCAGGACATTCCTCTCTACAGCAAGCGGTTACGCTACCGTAGGACTCAAGAAGGGCAAGCCGTTCGTGGAAGTTAAGAATGGAAATATCGAGATCAAGGATATAATTATAAAGTAGTCATGAAGGTAAGACAACTGATATTGACAGCATCTGTTCTCCTGGCCTCATGCACTCCAGTACTGGATGACGAGAAAGAGTCGGAAAAGAAGCCGGAACAGGAGAAACCGGTCGAGAAGCCAACTGGACTGGATTGCATCCCTGTGGTGATGGAGGAGTTCAGGGAACTCTACCACCCGACCCCTGCTGTGGGAGTGTACATCAATGACCACGCA
>SUYY01000027.1 GCA_015060205.1 Bacteroidales bacterium | reverse complement strand
ACTTTCTTGTCTACAACCTTCTGAATAACGTTACCGCAATTAGCGCATCTGTAAAATTTCGTTGCCATATCCTAATCTTTTTATTTATTATCTTATTTTGAATAATTCTAATTTACTGCAAATATAGTGATATATTCTGAATATGCAAGCAGGGAACAGCAATTATATTCTGAATATTGTTTTGGAATCTTAACAAACAGGTACTTTAGAGGGATTTCGTTGCCCTCACATCATACGGCCACATAGTCCAACGCTTACTTGCTACAAACATGGAAAGAAACTCAACATCTTCTAGGATGAATTAATCAACTGGATCATGCAATGCAAGAAGACATCTTTCGAAGAACTGCTTAAAGAAGCAGACAATGATTCTATGGGAACCGTCTCGCGTGAAAATAAAGCCGGCCATGTCATCACGACATGACCGGACCCAACTAACTAAAATTTATGATTTATTACTTGAACTGTGCTCTTAGGGCTTCGTTCTTTGCGTCTGCGTCAGCGCCTTTGATCCCGAAGTAGAACTTGATCTTAGGCTCGGTGCCGGAAGGACGGATTGTCACTACATCGCCTGCCTCGTTGTAGAACTGGAGAACGTTCGATGCAGGAAGTCCTGTCTCCTCAGGCTTGCTGTAGTCGATGACCTTGATCACAGGTGATCCTGCGAGTTCTGTAGGGGGATTCTGACGGTAGTCAACCATCATCTGAGCGATCTCCTCGAGACCAGCCTTGCCCTTCTTGGTTACTGAGATGAGAGACTCCTTGTAATAGCCGAACTCAGCATAGATGTCCTGTAGGAGTTGGTAGAGGGTCTTGCCCTGTGCAGCTGCCCAGGCAGCACACTCTGCAACGAATGCGCATGAGATAGGAGCATCCTTGTCGCGGACGAATTCGCCTACGTTGAATCCGTAACTCTCCTCACCTCCGCAAACGAATGTGGTCTCGCCTTCGTTCTTCTTGATGATGTCGGCGATCCACTTGAAGCCAGTGAGGACGTTGTATACCTTCACGCCGTATTTCTCAGCGATGGCGCGCATAAGTTCTGTGGTCACGATGGTCTTCACGATGTACTGCTTGCCGTCGAGTTTTCCGAGTTCCGACCAGCGGCGGAGGATATAATATGTAAGGATCGAGCCTGTCTGGTTTCCGTTGAGAAGCACCATCTTGCCTTCGTTGTCGCGAACTGCGATGCCAATGCGGTCTGCATCAGGGTCAGTTGCCATCACGAGGTCTGCACCCTCTCTGTCAGCGACTGCTACAGCCATTGCAAGAGCAGAAGGCTCCTCCGGGTTAGGTGACATCACTGTAGGGAAGTTTCCGTCAACCACATCCTGCTCAGGAACGTGGTATATGTTCTCGAATCCGAACTTGTTAAGGAACTCAGGAACGATCTCCACACCTGATCCGTGGATAGGAGTGTAGACGATCTTGATGTCCTTGTGCGCTGCGACTGCTTCAGGAGAAAGCATGAGGGTTGAAACAGAATTGAGGTATGCCTCGTCCATCTCGTGTCCCATGACTTCGATAGGTGCTGCGCCTTCGCCTGGCTCGAATTTAACCATTGACGGGTCTGTGATCTTTGCAACCTCAGCAACGATGTCCTTGTCCACTGGAGAAGTAACCTGCGCTCCGTCGCTCCAGAATACCTTGTATCCGTTGTATTCCTTCGGATTGTGAGATGCTGTGATCATGATACCTGCAGTAGCCTTCTTCGCTCTAACTGAGTAACTCATCAGAGCGATAGGATGCAGTTTGTTGAAGATGTACACGTGAATGCCGTTAGCAGCGAGCACGTTTGCTGCAATCTGAGCGAATTCAGGGCTGTTGTTGCGGCTGTCAAACGAGATGCACACGCTGAGCGGTCCCTCGCAGTTTGCCTTCATGTAGTTGGCAAGACCCTGAGTGGCCATTCCTACGGTGTACTTGTTCATCCTGTTTGTACCTACGCCCATGATTCCTCTCAGTCCGCCTGTACCGAACTCGAGGTTTCTGTAGAATGCGTCTTCAAGTCCGACCGGGTCGTTCTGCTGAAGTTCGCGGATCTGTGCCTTTGTGGCTTCGTCGAAGTTACCCTCGAGCCAACTCTTGACAACTTGCATGTATCCTGTTTCCATATAAGTATAAGATTAGATATTGTTCTTCTCGATATCCTTGAAATATCTGTAAGTGTTCACCTTGAGTTCTCCGACAGCGAGTTCGTCAGCGACGATGATGCCGTGCGGATGAGCCTGGAGGGCAGTGAGAGTGCATTTCTGCGAGTATGCTCCCTCGATAGCCTCGCGGAGAGCGTTGGCCTTCTTGTGACCGAAAGCAAGCACGAGAACTTCCTTTGCATCCATTACTGTTCCTACACCTACTGTGAGGGCTGTGGTAGGAACCTTGCTCACATCTCCGTCGAAGAAACGGGAGTTCACGAGGATTGTGTCATAAGTAAGGCTCTTGATTCTTGTACGTGAAACGAGTGAAGAGAATGGCTCGTTGAACGCAAGATGGCCGTCCTCGCCTACACCGCCCATGAAGAGGTCGATACCGCCTGCTGCGACGATCTTTGCCTCATATGCTGCGCATTCTGCAGCGAGATCTTCTGCGTTTCCGTTAAGGATGTTGATGTTCTCCTTCGGCACGTCTACATGGTCGAAGAATGTCCTTGCCATGAATGAGTGATAACTTTCAGGATGCTCCTCAGGGAGTCCTACATACTCGTCCATATTGAATGTGATCACATTCCTGAATGACACCTCACCTGCCTGAAACATACGGATAAGTTCGTTGTATGTGCCAACAGGAGTGCCACCGGTAGGAAGTCCGAGCACGAAAGGCTTGTCTGTTACGGCTGCTTTCGCCTTGATTCTTGAAACGATGTACCTTGCTGCCCATGCAGAGCCGTTCTGCGCATTCTGCTCAATAATAACTCTCATCTTTATCTATGTTAAAAAAGTTTTACAAAAACTTCAATTGCCTGGTACTCAGCCATTCCCAATTCATCATAAAGACGTGCGGTGTTTTGAGTCCTCTCTTCGGCCCTCTGCCAGAATTCACGTGGATCCTCACCCGGGAACGGCACGATGTCCTTCTGCGAGAGGTGACGGTAGATGGCGTGACGCTTCTTGATCACTTCATCCGGGCTGAGCGGAACGGCCATGTCGACCTTTCCGAGATCCCACTCCATCCATGCGCCTCTGTAGAGCCATACATGGCAATCCCTGAGCCAATCCTCATCCTTGAGTTGATTGAGAGCCTCAAGAACAGCCTCAGTACATACGCGGTGTGTGCCGTGAGGGTCTGCAAGGTCACCGGCGAGATAGATCTGGTGAGGCTTAACCTGCTGGAGAAGGTCGATGATGATGTCGATGTCGGCCTGGGTACGCTGTCCCTTCTTGATACCTCCAGTCTCATAGAACGGAAGGTTGAGGAAGTGGCAGTTGGTCTCATCGTTAAGACCGAACGAGCGGACTGCACTCTTTGCCTCGCTGCGGCGGATGGCACCCTTGAGGTTCAGAAGCGCTCGCGGCTCTGGCTGTCCTGGCTTCTTTGATGCGATGATTTCCTTCACTTCGTCGAAACGGTCGCCGAAACCGAGTTCGCGGGCTGCATCCATATGCTGAAGAACAACGTCATCATGAACAGCAACGTTACCGGAAGTCTCATAAGCCACATGTACGTCATGTCCCTGCTCTGCGAGACGGATGAATGTACCGCCCATTGAAATCACGTCATCATCCGGATGAGGTGAGAAGATGACCACTCTCTTAGGGAACGGTGAAGACGGTACAGGTCGTGTGCTGTCGTCTGCATCAGGCTTTCCGCCCGGCCATCCGGAAATGGTATGCTGAAGGTCGTTGAATACCTTGATGTTGATCTGGTCGTAAGGGCCGTGCTGCTCGAGAAGTTCGCCGAGGCCGTTTGCGAGATAATCGCCCTGAGTGAGTTTGAGGATAGGCTTGTGTACCTGCTCGCAGAGCCATACCACTGCCTTTCTGATGAACTTAGGTGTCCATTCGCATGGACCTACGAGCCATGGAGCCACATTTCTTGTGATAAGGGAAGCAGAGTTCTCATCCACATAGAAAGAGATGTTTTCGTGCTTCTGGAGGAATGATGCAGGACATGAATGGTCTGCCTTGCCTTCTGCTACTCTCTTAACTACGTCTGCCTTGTCCTCACCCCATGCGATAAGATGGATCTTCTTTGCAGAAAGCATTGTCGAGATACCCATCGCGATTGCCTTGTCAGGAGTAGCGTCGATTTTGCCCGAGAAATTCTTCGACTCCCTCTTTCTTGAAGCATAGGTAAGGAGGACTGTCCTTGTGCGGCTGAGTTCGGAAGCGCCTGACTCATTGAAGCCGATCTGGCCCTTTTCACCCATGCCCATAACAAGAAGGTCAAGTCCTCTTGCCTTGGCATCAAACTCTGCACAGAATGCTGACACTTCAGCACTGTCCTTGGCCTCTGAAAGTTTCGGAATGAAAACATTCTCCGGCTTCACGTCGATGTGAGCGATCAGTTCAGAATCTAGTCTGCGGTTACGGCTGTAATTGTCCGGAAGAGCCGGATAATACTCGTCGATGCTGTAGATCTCGACATCCTTGAAGGACACCTCGCCAACTTCATGACGACGCACGAGAGCCCTGTAAAGAGCCACAGGTGAAGAACCTGTGGTCAGACCGAGTCTGTATACACCGTTGTTTGCGTTGATGGCACTGACAATCTCTTCGGCCAGACGCTCACTCGCAACTTCCTCATCCTCAAATATATGGACCGGAATATTTTCGTAAGTGTGCATGATACCGTATGGAAGACCGGCCTCTATAAGGCCACCGTCTTTAGGTAGAGAAAACTTCTTCATAACAATTCCATGTATTTCAATCAATTATTGCCCGAACCAGCAAGGTACTTTTCCCATGCCCACGCAGATGCGAGTGTTTCCTCCACTGTCCGCTCCGCCTTCCAGCCGAGTTCTTCATTTGCAAGTTTAGTATCGGCCCAGATTGCCATGACATCACCGGGCCTGCGATCCACAAATCGGTAATTGAGTCTGAGGTTGTTTACCTTCTCGAATGCTGATACGAGTTCATATACGGAAACAGGTCGGCCTGTTCCTACATTGAATATTTCATATCCTTTCTTCATTCTGCCTTCAACCATCCTCGATACCGCAGCGACATGAGCCTTCGCAAGATCTACCACATCGATATAGTCTCGAAGACATGTTCCGTCCTCTGTAGGATAATCATTTCCGAAGATGCTCAGGCACTCACGCTTGCCGATAGCGGTCTGAGTGATGAAAGGAACCAGATTATTAGGCACACCGCGAGGAAGTTCTCCGATAAGTGCCGACGGATGCGCTCCTATAGGGTTGAAATAACGGAGAGCGATACCATTGATCACAGCATCTGAAGAAGATGTCGCGAACACCACATCCCTGAGTATATCCTCGCACATCTGCTTGGTGTTTCCGTATGGAGAAGTGGATGGCAGTCGAGGAGTCTGCTCCGTCACAGGAAGCACCTCCGCCTCGCCATATACGGTTGCAGAAGAAGAGAACAATACATTACAGCCGCCATGATTCTTCGCAACCTCGAGTATGTTGAGGAATGACACGAGATTATTACGATAGTACATCAACGGTTCTGCAACAGACTCTCCTACTGCCTTGAACGCAGCGAAATGGATGACAGCATCGATCTTATGTTCAGTAAAAAGCATATCGACCGAAGCATAATCACAGCAGTCAATCTGATAAAAAGGGATTTCCTCTCTTCCGGTGATCTTCTTTACTCCTTCAAAACCGGTCATATCGCAGTTAGACAGGTTGTCTGCCACAACGACGTCATACCCTGCCTCAATGAGTTCAACTGTCACATGGCTGCCTATATAACCGGCACCACCAGAAACCAATACTTTCTTTGCCATAACTTCAATCTCAATAAAGTGGTGTCGGATATTCACCGTTATCTACAAACTCCTGGAACTTGGCAACTACTCCCGGACGGTCCTCCTGGAAAGTGACGCCGAACCAACGTGATGAAGTCTTCAGCAGTTCGCACTTGCCTTCACCGCTCTTGATTATGCTGTCAATCACAAACGGGATATAAAACTCCGACTTAAGTTCTCCGACATTCTTCTCAAGGAACGACTTGAATATTTCTTCGCTCTTCTGGAAATAATCCGGTGTGAAACCCCACATGTTCATTGAACATAGAGCCTTCGGAGCAAGGGCTACAGTCTCACCTGTGACGCTGTTCTGGCCATAGATGACTCCGTCTTCTGCTCTTGCAATCTTGTGGTGCTCAACCACATCGGCAAGATATCCGGAGTCATCCGCAGATCCTACACCGCGGGACACCTGACCTGACTCGGAAAGAGTGTTGTCAAGTTCAAATCCCACAAGCGAATAATGTCCTTCAGTACCTTCGTGGTTCCTGAGCCAGTCTGCAAGAATCCTGAATGATTCCTTTCCATAATAATCATCACCGTTGATGACCGCAAACGGTTCCTTGATGACATCTTTTGCCATAAGGAGAGCATGTGCAGTTCCCCAAGGTTTCTCCCTCTCAGGATTCAAAGTGAAGCCTGCAGGAATCTTGTAAAGTTCCTGAGTGACGAAATCCAGTTGAAGCGGTGTGCCGTCAAGACACTTCACATTACCGTATTTCTCGTGTACCGCCTTGATCATATCTTCCTTGAAGTACTCTCTGACGATATATACTACTTTTCCGAAACCAGCCTGAACTGCATCATAAATCGAATAGTCAATGATGGTCTCTCCTGAAGGACCGAGTGTATCAAGTTGCTTAAGTCCTCCATAACGGCTGCCCATGCCGGCAGCAAGAACTAATAATGTCGGTTTCATCTTATATATCTTTATTTGATCATCCTGTTTGCAATGCTTATGATCTGCTCTGCAAGGGCATCTGCAGCATCTTGAGTCGCAGCCTCAGCATAAATTCGAATAATAGGTTCAGTATTTGAACGGCGCAGATGTACCCACTCCTTACGTTCTTCAAAGGAGATCTTCACACCGTCTATGGTATTGATATCCTCAGAAGCATAAACCTCCTTTATCTCATTAAGAATCTTGTCGATAAGAGCCGGATCTGAGAGTTCGATCTTATTCTTTGCAATAACATATTCCGGATATGTCGCGCGAAGTTCTGAAACCTTCATCTTCTTGTCTGCAAGGTTGGTGAGGAAAAGTGCTACTCCAACCATGGCGTCACGTCCGTAGTGAAGTGCAGGGAATATGACACCACCGTTTCCTTCACCGCCGATGAGAGCGCCGCATTCTTTCATCTTCGTAGTGACGTTAACCTCACCCACAGCAGCAGCGAAATACTCTCCTCCATACTGCTCGGTAACATCACGAAGTGCCCTTGAAGACGAAAGATTCGATGAAGTGGCAAGTTTCACATCACCGCCTGCCTGTGCTGCACGTGAAAGAAGATAATCAGCGACACTCACGAGAGTGTATTCCTCGCCGAATGGCTTTCCGTCCTCACAGATAAGCGCAAGACGATCGACATCAGGATCGACAGAAACACCGAAGTCTGAACTGGTAGCCACAACTGCCTCGCAAAGTTCTACAAGATTTGAAGGGAGTGGTTCTGGATTGTGTGCAAACTGTCCTGTAGGATCACAGTTCACGCAGACACATTCAACACCCATACGTTCAAGCAGACGTGGCATGATGATGCCGCCGACAGAATTTACGGCATCAAGTGTCACCTTGAAGCCGGCTGCACGCACAGCCTCCACATCCACTTCAGGAAGAGCGAGTACAGCATCGATATGTGCATCGGTGAAATCCTTTTCCTCCACCGTTCCAAGAGAATCCACATCTGCGAAGTTGAAGTTCTCCGCTTCTGCACACTCAAGAATCGCCGCACCTTCATCAGCATTCAGGAACTCACCCTTCTCGTTCAGAAGTTTAAGCGCATTCCATTGTTTCGGATTATGAGAAGCCGTAAGAATGATACCACCGTCAGCCTTCTCAAAAACTACTGCCATTTCCGTTGTAGGAGTCGAAGCCAGACCTGCCTTTACCACATCCACACCGCAAGCGATTAAGGTACCGCAGACAAGTTGCTCAACCATGTCACCTGAAAGACGTGCATCCTTACCGACAACAACCTTATATCTTGCCCCGTCCTCCTTTGGAAGACGTTCACGCATCTTCTCGCAATAAGCGTATGTAAACTTGACTACATCGAGCGGAGAAAGCCCCTCTCCCGGAGCACCACCGATTGTTCCACGAATTCCTGAAATTGATTTTATCAGTGTCATATATTTATAAAATTATGAAATTATACCTAAATAAATTTAATATCCGACTACATGAAGTAGTCTGCAATCCTGCGATATCCATCCGCATCTGGATGAAGACCGTCTGTAAACAGCGACTCATCAATCTTGCCACCCTTGCCTAGAAGAGTTTTTCCCGGATCGGCAAAATTAACATTCTCTTCTCTGGCCATAGCCTTGACCGCCTTGTTCAGAGTCTTGACACGAGCCTCTCTGTTCCTTCTCGGAAGGATACCCATGACTGTAATCTCCGATTGGGGCAGACGAGTCCTCACGGCATTGATGACAGCCTTTATTCCTGCAACAATTTCCTCATCCGGATCTCCCCAGGAGATGTTGTTTGTTCCAATCTTAATGAAGACCTTGTCTGCTGTCAGATTATCGAGTTCTCCGTGATAAATACGCCACAGAACATTCTCAGTCCTGTCGTAACCGCAGCCCAGATTGAGGGATTCACCTCCGAGTTCCGCCCACGAGTCTGTCCCATTCTGAGCAGGAGCCACATCTGAGCCACCCCAGAAGTGCATGATCGAATCTCCGATCACAATCCTCCTGAAATGCTTTCCGTTGCCCTTGGACAATATTTCATCATGTCTCTCCAACCAGTTGTAACTATCTCTCTGCTGAGTGACCCGTCTGGTGGCCGAAACATCGCCTGACGGCTCACATAGAATGTCCCTCAACAACGGCTCATATGCATCAGCATATGTCGTCATGCCATAGTCAGACATATGGATTGCCTCCACTGTCATTTCTCCGCTCATGCCTATATCCTCATATCTCAGACGGTGCAGTCCCGTCACTCCCTCAGCAATCAACTGCTGATATGCTTCCTCCAATGACTTCAAGGCATGTTCCTGAGCATCTCTGTAATACTTATAGACAGGACCATGAGGATAGCCGCAGTGATCTGTCAGAACGACAGGCGTGTCAGGTCTTGCAGCCCTCAACCTACGCACCGCCTTTACGACAGTGTCGCGAAGAGCAGGCGCCGGAATCGCATATGCATTAGGCATTCCATCGATGACATATACTGCAGCATCCACCTCTGACAGGACATCTATTATGGAAGACTCGAAATAAGCGCTTCCAGAAAATCCCAGATTGACAAAAGGACGGTCCAATCTGCGCTGAAGAATATTTGTCCATGACATTGCCGGACGGGAAGCGCATGCTCCCTGACAGATGGACGTACCATAGGTAACCACCGGCTTGACGGCAGAAGGACGCTCAAAACAGAACTTGTCCTCTTCACCTACACCGATTTCCAACCACTCCACCTCATTGTAAAGCGGCAGAAACAGAGTATATCTGCGAGTGTTCCCACGCATATTCACAGGTTCGATAGCAGAGTAGGAAAAAGTCACAGTATCCTTGAAAGAATACTTCGGTGCAAGCCAGACCTCATTACCATGTTTATCCTTGGTATATAGATCCACACCAGAGACGCCTGTTGCCGGCATGTGCGGCATGGCAGTCCTGAGCCTTACCTTATACCTTACGGTAATATCCTTCGAGTCTGTGGTGAAACTGATACTCTCACCTGCTGTCTGTCGGCTAAGCCTCCATACTGCATGAGACAGACCTTCCTTGACCCTGTCGGGTAGCCTGTCGTAGAATCCCTCTCTATGCTCGCCCTGAAATGCCTGTCCATGAACAGCGGGATAACCGGCCTCCTCCGGATCATACCATTTCCGGTCTTGTGCAAACATCGAGGTTGCGGCCAAAATACATAAAATGACAATATTGAATCTCTTCTGCATAATCGGAACATAATTGATTATTTTCTATATTTCCAGTTGAATATAGGCAGGATGAAAGATATGACCGAAGCGACAATCCAGAAGATTGCCACAGGGGTAAAGTCATACTGGGTCACCTGAATCAATTGTCCTGTCGTCTGGTCCATGACCTCCACCATTGCCTTGTTGGTATCGATGAGCCAGCCGCTTGCCACATCCTGAATTCCGGCTGCAACATAACTCGCCATACCAACAACCCCAAGAGCAGCACCTGTAGCCTTACGCGGCACAATATCGACTGCCATGAGACCTCCGAGGAAGCAGATGAGTACTCCAATGGAAATACCGAAGAAGACCATCGCTATAATATTGATTACCAACGAATCGCCTCCCAGCAGGAAAAGAACAAGCGAGAGGGAGTTCATGATACCGAATATCAACGCCGGCAGATAGCGGTCAGACTTGAACAACTTGTCTGACACCCATCCTGAAAGTACAGTGCCGAGAATACCGAGAAGCGCATTGATTGAAATTATAGTAGTGGCCTGCGTAAGAGAAAAGCCCTTCTCTTCCTGCAGGAAAAGCACACCCCAGCCGTTGATTGCATAGCGTGCGACATACATGAATGCACTTGCAGCCGCAAGAATCCATACTGCAGGGGTCTTAAGCACCATCTTCTGCAGATCGCCTGTTGACTCCTGCTTCTTCTCTTCCTTTACCTCTCCGTACATATCCTCAACTCTTGGGAGCCCCTTGCTCTGAGGATTGTCATGAAGAAAGAATATGATGACAATCACGCCGATGACTCCTGCAAGAGAAGATCCGATGAAGCCCCACTGCCATCCTGCGACAGATACGAGAATACCCACAAAGAGGAATGAAAGCCATTCTCCAAGATTGTGGCTAAGGCTGAAGAAGCCGTAGAATGTACCTCGCTTACTGAGCGGAAGCCATCTCGACAGAGCGATGATAGCAGGTGGCGAACCCATAGACTGAGACCAGCCGTTGATACCCCACATAATAGCGAACAACGTGAATATCAGAACTGCAGGAAGCGAGCCGCTAGCAAAGCCAAGAATGCCGAGGATAAAGTTTGCCACAGCGGACACAAGAAGTCCTGTAGCCATGAAACGCTTGATGTTGCAGTGGTCCGCAAGGAAACCGTTCACGAACTTACCTATGGCATAAGCAAACAAAAGTACAGAGCCTATGAGTCCGAGTTGGCTTGCATCGATCATTCCGCTGTCAATAATCGGCTTCTTGACAACATTAAGACTCGTACGGCATACATAATAAAGACTGTAGCCTATAGTACCCGCAAGAAAAGACTGAAAACCGAAGATACGGAATTTCCTTTCCTGCTGCGCTTCTTCCACCATCACTTTAGAGGGTTTGGAGATGCGGTAAAATGATTTGATTGCTGTGATTAGTCTCATGATTGTCAACTATTTTTGGACATCATATGAGTGAGTCAGTTTGCCGTCCATATCAAATGTCCTTATATGCCAACCTCTATCATCCGCCTCAAATTCAAGACGGTCTGTATCATCATTAGCGATTATAGGGAATTCATTGCCACAGTCTCCGACCTTTACATTCAGGTGTTGATGATGATGGCCACTGAGCATCACATCCACTCCTGCCTCATTGAGAACAGGAACGAAATTCTTGTTAAGCCATACCTGTGCATACCAACTGTCAGGGAAAAGAAGAGCAGGAATATGCATCACAGCCACCTTGACAGGAGCATCGACAAAAAGAGGATCCTTTATCACCTCCTTAAGCCACTCAAGTTCTGCCTGACGGAACACATCGTATTCCACAGTTCCAGAATACTCAGGTGCCGAATCAGGTTTATCCTCACCTCCGTCAAGAATCAGGAATGCAACAGGTCCCTGACGGAACATAAAGTATGGTCTGCCAGAAGGTGTAGGACAGAACTGTGCAAAATAATGTGCGTCACGGCCACGTGTCTCATGATTGCCACGTGTGTATATGGTAGGTATGGCAGAAGTAAGTTCAGGAACAACATGAAAGACATGACGAAGCATGGTGTCGGCATCATTGATATATGAAATCATGTCGCCGTTCATCAGAAGAAAGTCAAACTTTGACTTATCGACTCCCTTGACAAGCGCCTTGTACTTCTCATCTTTTCCGTGAATGTCGCTCATCATGAAGAAACTGCACTTTTCCGCATTGCGGTCAAGAGTTCTGATGACAGCCTCCTTCTTTGCAGAGACCTTGCGCTCAGGACCATAATCGGTACCATAAGCACTGTCATCATTCTCAACTACCTTTGCATATATCTTGTAGCGATATGCTGTTCCCGGCTCAAGTCCGGTCACAGTGATGGAGTGAAACGTACCTGCAAGACGTCTTCCATCAAGAACATTGTAAAATCTTTTGCGTGTGGATATTTCAAACGGAGTACCATCATCCGGAGCGACCTCGACAAAGGCAAAGTTCTTCTGGGACGACTTCCACATCACAGTAAAACCTGTCTCAGTCAGATTCTGGATCCACGGCCCATACTTGATGTCCGGATAATTCACTCCTGAACTGTTCACAAGGGCAGCACAGGCTATTGCCAGGGTTAAAATCAATTTTCTCATAGTGTTATCATTTATGTTGCTATTATTTCATCTTGACAACAGCCATCACAGGATGATGATCCGAAATATAAGTCAATCCTGCCCACGGGCCACGAAGGGTCTTGAACTCTACTGCCGTACAGTTCTCATAGAAAATATGGTCAATCTGCTGGGTCTTCGAGCCATAACCGTGGCAAGTGGGATACTTGTCTGTCTTCGGAGCATCAGCGCGGACACTGTTCATCTCAAAGTTCTTGCAAGCCTCCGATCCCTGAGACACATTCATGTCTCCTGAAAGAATGACGGGAAGTTTATCGGTATTCTGTGCTGTCATCTTCATGCGGATCAGTTTCGCGCCTTGTTTCTGTGCTTCGACACCAGCGTGATCAAGATGCGTATTGTAGTGATAGAAACACTTTCCTGATTCCTTCTCCTTGAAGAGAATCCAAGTAGTGGTCCTCTTGATGGTTGCATCCCATCCTGTCGAAGGGACATCGGGAGTTTCCGAGAGCCAGAATGTTCCTTTATCCACTATTTCAAGTCTTTCCTCATCATAGATTATGGACGTGGTCTCACTCTTGCCGATAGCATCTATACCATCGGAACGCCTTACTCCGTAAGCCTTATACTTTGGGAAAGCAGCCAGAATTTCCTCCCTCTGGCTCGGATAGCACTCCTGAGTACCGATGATGTCCGGAGCGACCTCCTCAATCATGACGCATATGCCCGGAAAACGGAAATCCCATGCCTGCTCACCTGTATCAGAATCAGCCGGGTATCTTACATTGAATGACACGACCTTCACCTCTATAGGCTCTGTTGTCACAGGAGGTGTAGGATTCTCTGGCTCTTGCGTAGAAGGGTTCTGAGACTGATGAGGTGAGTCATCAGTAGCATCCGGCTTTTCTCCGCAGGAAAATGCAAACAAGGCTACCGCCAATAACGGAATTATCTTAAGTAATGATTTCATAGTAGTAGATTTATTTAGAAGACATGTCAGTTATAGTAAATGGATGTTCAAGCGCATTTCTTGCCGCCTCAAGAGCAATCGGAGCATTGGCGTCTGTGACAGGAGTGGTTCCTGTTCCCGAATTGTTGTAACGATATGTATTTCCGTCAAGAAAAATATCGTATACCGGAGAAATCAATGCTTCAAACACAGCACATGATGCTCCGTATCGGGCAAGGCCGTAATCCATATGATAACCGTCACGTGTAAGTCCAAGTTCATTGTTGAGACTTGTAGTTCTCAGATTCTCAAGCATGGCACCAGTGGAAATTATTCCGTCAAATTCAACATCTTCCATGACTTTCATTCCGAATGCTGCAACAACATCCCACATTCCCACATGATCCGTCCATGTGATGGCCGATGCTGAGCCGGACCCGATCTGCGCATTGTCATGGTAAGCCTGAGACAATATATAATATACCAAAGGATCCTTTGCCTGAGTATCCTTTATTTTCTTGACAAGTTGCTTGAAATGTGCCCTCTCTGTCGCATCCCATGTCCAGGCGAACTTGCTGCCCGTATGCTCCTGAATCGTAACGATGTCCCAACTGCGGCTTGACGCAACCTGCTCAAGTGTCTTTCCTTTGGTGACAGTCCATGAATTCTGACCTGAAGCATACTCATAAGCATCGTAATCGGAAGATGTCTTCCAGCCGCTGTTATATTGCTGGACAAGACGCCCGCCATAATACATGTGTATCATATTCACCCCATCTATTCCTGCCGCCTCAATCATACCTGGAAGATGAGTGACGGCATCCATCGTAAAACTATTTCCGATAAACAAGATGTCAAGCATCTCTGTTTCGGGCAATTGAGGGTCAGATGGCTGCTGTTGATTCTGGTCTGTATCACCATGGGGAGGCAAGGTCCCGCCGTCAGGCGAGGCCTTATCTCCACATGCGACCAAAATACTAACAACAAAAATCGATGAAAGAATCTTCAAAAATATCTTCATGTCTATTCGGTTTTCTGATCGTCGTAGATGATGAAATGGGTAGGAACAGGTCTTTCTTCTCCGCCTGACGGTTTATTGACAACTGTTCCGTTGATACTCAATGCTGTCGATCCTCCACCATCCATGTTAAGCGCGTATGGCGGATTGAAATGATAGACAAGGAACTGTGTGACCTGCTTTGCACTCATTCCCTTATAGTCACCGTCACGACCGTCAATTGCTATCAGAAGGATATGATTGTCCTTTGTCAGAGCAATAACACTGCGCGGATGAGCCACCCCTTGATGTCTGTGCGGATGCTCCGAATGCAGTTTCGACAGATCACTTGATGTAAGATTTGCAGGTACGAAAGATTCCCCTACAGGATCATAATTATCTATCAGCATAGGAGCGCTGGTGAAAATATTGGCACAGGTATGCTTCCTATAGTATCTTCTCTGTTCTGTCAGAGTCATGCCCTTTCCCGAATGCTCGAGATAAATTTTACCGTCAGAGGTCATAAAGGCTCCAGCCTCACTCTTCCAGTTATCAACTGCATCGGAAATGAGATTGTTAGCGATATTGTTGATAGTCACGCCATCCACCTTGATGAATACAGAGCCTCGTTCATAAGTGGCATTGAGTGCGGCAACAGCCCCGCTTTTTATCTGTGCTTCGGACGTAATGATTTTCTGCTGATCCGGCTCACACCTGAAAGCGAATCTGTATCGTGAGTTATTCATATCGACATCGAGAACAAAGATCCTCTGCTTTGTCTTTGTTGCAGGCTCTGTTCCGAGAAACTTATATAGATTCAAGCCCTCTGAAACAGTCTCAGTAGTCCAGCCCGCAGTCGAAGGGCCGCCTTCAGGGATTCTGTCAGCAGGGTTATCCTCCGGCTTTCCCGGATCATCCGGCTCTTGAGGAGGCACTACCTCTTCATTGCCCTGATGAGGCGGACGTTCCTCAACATAAGGATCCTCCTGCCCGCAGGAAAGCAGGCAGAAGGATACCATAAGAGATAGAAATAAACGAAATTTCATCTATTTTTAGATTATTTGATTGTCTTCAAGACTGGTTCTTCACCCGAAAGGTCCCAGATAGTCTCGTCCCAGCCAAGATCCTTTGCAACATCAGATGCAGTCTTGCCGGCAGCGGCAGCCTTTCCGTGCCATGGCCAGGTATTAGTTGCAAGCATAACTGCATGTCCATCGAGATCTGCCATATCTTTGAGAGGATTCAAGCCAGTGTACTCCTTAAATTCCATATCTGGTCTGTAGTAACAGTTGCTTAAATGATATATATTTGTATCATATCTCAAACAACCATAGACTGCACCAGAAGAATATTTATCAGTACCGCTTTCGTTAAAAGGCAACTCAGACACCATACTTGGACTCCATGCAATGCAATTTGAAATTGTAACTTCAGCAGTTCCAGTACCTGTCTGTCCCACAATACAACCCATCGATGAGTTTGCAGATGTAAATGATGCTGAACATCCACAATATGTAATGGCTGTATTAAAGTTCAACTGACCGATATAGCCACCAATCTGCTGAGTACCATGATGATTTCCACCCTTAATGTAGCAGTTCTTAATCGTGATTGCTGTTTCATCATATGAACAAAGCATGCCTGTTCTACGACCACCACAATTCAGGTCACAATTTTCAAGAGATATCTGCTCTAAAACTGAGTAAGAAGAACGAGAGCAGAAAATTGCGGCACGGTCACCATTATTACTATTCTTGGCATTCCTGACAATAACATTCTTCGCTTTATTTTTCTTGAATTTATCTCCCGCATAAAGAGCCACATCGGCAGGATCACTTGCATTTCCGGTATATCCGAAATAATTCGCTACCACAGCCTTGTCAGTTTTACCACCAGCATCCACAGTACAATTCTCGAAAATCACATTTTCAAGTGTACCGATGAATACAGTGAAGAATCCTCCTGATGTCTTGAGATTGCTGATCTTATGACCCTGACCATCGAAATGAATGATTTTGTTATAAGGCTTAGTACCATTTACCGGAATGAAGTAATCACTATCTTCTGCCATATCAATATCTTCAACCATCTTGAAGTAAACTTCCTCATCCGAAAGAAGTTTATCGTTCATTTCAAGGATATCATCAACCTCCATAATCAGGTATGGATCATCCTCTGTACCTGTTCCCTTAAGAGCAGGAAGCATCTTGAAAAGAAGGTAAATCGCATTGTTTTCGGCTGAAATCTCATAGTTGTCAGAACCTGTAACGGAACTGATTACTACAGGAAGGACGTAAACCTGATTCTCGATACAGCCAC
The DNA here is from genome assembly GCA_015060205.1 of Bacteroidales bacterium. Lineage (GTDB taxonomy): Bacteria > Bacteroidota > Bacteroidia > Bacteroidales > UBA932 > Cryptobacteroides. The sequence continues at coordinate 18,601 of SUYY01000027.1, read as the reverse complement.
GACCGATGAGGTTGATCTGTCCGAGAGAAGACTCTGTATTGAAATAAGGCAACATCACCTCAGCATCAACAAAACTGTATGAGTCTGAAGGAAGCATCTCATAGTCTGTATTGTTTGCTTCATTGTAGGATGCTACAAGTTCAGGAGCCACACCTAAAGTAAGGGTAAGAGTGCTTCCGCAAATACTCTCAGCAGCGACCTTGATGTTTACAGTCTTCTGCTGGCGTTCATTCACCTCAAACATACCGACTTCCGGCATATTCTCAGCCTTCAGACCGAGGACTCCCTTCAAGTCAGAATAATCTTCTTTCTCCGGATTGCAGGACACTGCCGAGAAAACCATCAGCAGCAGAAGCACCTGCGCAAATATTTTTTTCATATAAATACTGTTATTTCAATTTAACATCTACATAGATTGGGAAATGGTCAGACGCCTGAGTCACATCTCCCGATTTGAATTCTTTAGGAACATCTGTTCCAACTACTTCGTACTGCGCCTTATTCTTCAAAGCGAAGATAAAGTCAATGCACTTGACCGGATTGGTCACATTGAAAGTGTTCTTCGTAGTAGAGAGCAATGCCCAATCCTCTTTGAATTTAAGGATAGGGGCATCGGAAGGCTCACAGTTCATATCACCGCAGACAAACACAGGGACTTCCGAATCACCGTAGTTTTCCTTTGCCCAATCTGTTATTATCTTTACTCCCTCCATGCGTACCTGCTCGCTTGTATGGTCAAGATGGGTCGCCATGAACACAAACTTGTCAGTTATCATTATGGCGCAGGAACGAGGTTCCTTACCGTTTCCCTTTGGAATCGAGAGATGCGCTGTGCCTGCTGTGCTGAAGTCAGGAGAAATGACCATTCCGTTGCCATATCCGCCGCCTCTGTAAGGCATTGAACTGAAGAAATGGTAATTCCAGCCTCCCATAGACTCTGCAAGACTCTTTACCTGATAGACATTGGCGGTCCTTGTCGTACATGAATCCAGTTCGTTGAGACACACGGCATCCGCATTCAGTTCAAGAAGCATCTTGGCTATGGACGGGATGCTGCTCACTGAGGACTTGCTGAAAGCGCCTACATTATATGACACTAATCTGACCACACCGTTTTCCTTGTCGAAGGTCGATTCGACATTGACTTCAGGTGAAGGAGCAGCGTGCGGAGGCACACCATCAGAGTCTGATGAAGAATGATTGCCGCATGATGTGACGATGACAGATGTCACCGTACACATCATTGCCAGCAATAATACTATTGGATTAGCGAGTCTCATGACTTTCTATTCTTCAGCACCGTTGCCACTGCTCAAAGTCAGCCAGCCAGGATTCTGGGTCAGTGACGGGTTAAGAGTGATCTCATTAAGAGGAATACCATAGAGGTAGTCTCTGTTCTCATCCCATGAGAATGAAGGGCGTGAGTACTTGTGATGCTCGTAATATCCGCTCTCACCGTCTGAAAGGATAATGGTACCTGCCTCATTGTCGTTGCTGATTTTCTTGACAACGGCAGCGACACCTTCGCCAGTAGGTGCTGTATCTCCTACATAAAGAGTGACATCATTCTTGCCGTCACCATCAAGGTCGTAGTTGCCCGGACCTGCGAAATACAGTCCCTGAAGCGGAGTTTCGAGAGTCTTACCCTCTGCCCAACGCACAATATCGTAATATCTGTGTCCCTCCTGGATAAGTTCGATTGTACGTTCACGACGGATCTCAAGAATCACACCGATATTATCGGTATTCTTTGTTGCAACCTTCGGATAACCGGTGTGCTTATCAAGAAGATACTCATCCGGATCAGCATTTGCTTCTGCAACATTGATTGAAGGCATGCCGACTCTGTCACGGATAGGCTTGATGGACTTGTCAAGAGCAGCCTGAAGTTCAGAACCTGCAGTTCCAAGTTCAGCCATTGCTTCAGCATAGTTGAGATAAACCTCAGCAGCACGGAAGAGTACGAGATCGATGTCTCCTTCATTATATTTCTCGCTGGCTGCGTCTGTCCAGTATTTCACAGGAGAGTAACCTGTTGTTGTGATCTGAATATCTACAGGCATCGCATCTTCTGTGCCATATCTCTTGAATCCAGGAGTACGGACAGACTGCGAGAAGCGAGGGTCACGGTTCTTGATCTCCTCAACGAATGACATCTTGTCCCATCCAGCCTGATTCTGGAAACGGGTACCGTCCTTCATAAGGTAACTGTTGACGAACTTCTTGGTCATACCCGGCATACCCATTGTGCTTGAAGTAATGTAGTTACCTGCACTGTGTGTCACAGAGTGAGCGACATTGTAATTGCGGGCAAGGATGATCTCGACATCTGTACCTTCGGTCACACTGTTGTGGGCAAACAGACCTCTATAACTCTGTTTTACACCCTCATCATTGTAGATTCTGTATCCGCTTGAAAAAATGAACTCATCAGCCGCCTCTGCTGCAAGACGGAGATAATGCTTCCAGTCGTTTGCATCTTCAGGAAGGGTACTGAGAATCTCTTCACCTTCATGATATTTTCTGAATGTACCCTCAAAAAGGCATACGCGTGACTTGAGTGCAAGCGCAGTCCACTTTGTAACTCTGTAGGCCTCCTTGGTTGAAGAGAGATTCTCTATGGCAAAATCAAGATCTTCAAGAATCTTGGTCATCACATATTCCCTGTTGTCACGAGGCTTGTAAAGTTCAGCATCACTTGAGCCAAGGGCCCTGTCTGTCCAAGGAACATCACCGAACATCTTGACCTTCTCGAAATAGAAGTATGCCCTGAAGAAACGTGCAAGTGCTACATATTTTGTACGTACTGCCTCATCCTTGCAGTTCACCGAATACTCGATAAGAGTGTTGAAGTTACGAAGGTAAGTCCATGACCAACTACCTGAATCAAGTCCTCTTGCACCCAACATGATATTGTCAAGTTGGTAGTTAATGATCAAGTCATCCGTTGAATTATACAACGCACTACCAGGGAAGCAAGCATAGAATCCATTCGAATATGCCTGAAGTTCCACCTCATTCTTAAAGAATGTCTCAGGCGAGAGCGAATCCAGCGGAAATCTGTCGAGTGCACCTTCGCAAGAAGACAATGCAGACACGACAAGAAGAGCCGCAAATATATTTTTAATTTTAAGTCTCATAATGTCAATGTTTTAGAATGTTATGTCAATTCCGAACATAAATGTCTTCTGCCATGGGTAGATGTGCGACTTATTACCCTGCTTAGCCTGCTCAGGGTCCATATATTTAGTATGGAAACCAGGAGCGATATAAGCAAGGTTTTCACCTGAGAAGTAGATCCTCACAGCATCCATATTGATCTTCTGCATCCACTTTGAAGGAAGTGAGTAACCGAAAGTAAGGTTCTTCAGACGGCAATAAGCAAGATTCTGGAGGTATCTGTCATTCGGAGTACTGAGTGCACGACCTGTACCGGCGCTGTCATCACTTGAGTGTGCTATATAACCTACCGGTCTTGGGAAATATGCATCAGGATTTTCCTCTGACCACACCTGGTCCATGAAGTCCTTCTGTACGTAAGATGTCCAAGGTCTTGAGTAAGGTCCCCAGAAGAAGCGTGCGTCTCCTGTAGGATACCAATGCTGACGACCTATACCCTGGAAGAAGATAGAGAAATCGAAGCCCATCCATCTGAATCCCAATGTAAGACCATAGTGGAAACGTGGCTGACTGTTACCGATGATGGTACGGTCTCCCGGATTATCTACAGTATTATCACCACGGTCAATCACACCTTCCTTACCTCCGATGTCGAGATATTTAAGGTCACCGGCCTTAAGACCTCCCGCAGACTTGATGATATAGTTGACTGAAGTCTGATCGACCGGATAGTTTGCTGCTTCCGCATCTGTAGCAAAGAGTCCCCCTGTCCTGTAACCCCAGATCTCACCGTAAGTCATTCCCTCATAGTAAGCCTTTGCAAATGTCTTGTCTGGATTGTCGAATTTTGTGATGTGGCTGATATAGTCATTGAATGTTGCTGTCACATCATACTCGAATGGTCTGCCTGCAAGTGTGAAAGCGTCACGCCATGAGAGTGTAAGTTCATAACCTTTTGTACGGAGATCTGCATTGTTGGTCTTTGGAGCCTTTGCACCGTAGAATCCAGGAAGCGCATCACCGTCTGTAAGCATGTCCTTGGTGTCACGTATATATGCCTCACCTGTGAATGAGAGTCTATTTCCTAAGAAACCGAGGTCGATACCTACGTTATGCTGCTGAACTGTCTCCCAAGTAAGGGTAGAAGCAACAGGTGCTCCAATGGTAGCAGAAAGAGGCTTCGATCCACCGAACAGATAACTTGAATTTCCTGTAGTAAGTTCACGGATATAATCGTAGTATCCGACCTGCTGGTTACCGAGACTTCCGAATGAGTAACGCAACTTGAGGTTGTCCCACCAACCTGTTACAGGAGTGAAGAAATCCTCTTCAGAGATTCTCCAACCTGCAGAAGCAGATGGGAAGAAGCCCCAACGCCGGTCTCTCTTGAATCTTGAAGTACCGTCATAACGTCCGCTCAATTCAAGAAGATACTTACCTTTGTAATCATAATTTATACGGCCGAAGAAACCGGCAGTAGCATATTCATTCTGTCCTCCGCCTGTCTCCATCTTCTTCTCTGCCACTTCCTTGCCATCAACCATTGTGATAGTGCTTCCTACAAGGTTCTGGTCATTGAGAGACTGAGAAAGGAGATTGTAACCTGTGAGTTTCACATCCTTGAGATGCTTGGTCTCATAATTGAAACCTGCCATGATCTTAAGGTTGTGGCTATCATTGAATGAATCGGTATAAGTAGCGTAAACGTTTGTAGAAGAGAATGTATGTGCATTGATTCTCTCATAGAGTTTATCCTGACCATAGTCTCCGGACGTAACTGTCTCTACAATACCTGGAATCTGAGAATAGTCGTTATTCACAGTACGGTTCATCGTGCTTGAGGCATTGTAGTAGTAAGTATAGTTTGCCTTGATTTCCAATTCCTTGATAGGTGTGATGGTCACCTCGGTAGTGGTCTGGATCTGGTTCTGAGTCTCAGAGTTCTTCCAGTTCTCGTTATGGAGAATGGTGTTGATACCTGCACCGATAGCATTTGAAGTATAATCATTTGCACCAACTACTGTTCCATCCGGGTTGATCGGAACATAACATGCAAATGCAGATGCTGTGGTATGATAGAAAGTCGAGTTGAAGTCTGAAAGACCAGGATAAGTATAAGTCGATTTGAAATAACTGGTATTGTTGCTCACGTTCAGCCACTTGTTGACATCGAACGAGAGTCTTGAACGAAGATTGTACTTCTGATAGATATCCGGATTCTGACGGAACATACCCTGCTCCTTGTTATAGTTGCCGGAAAGGAAGTACTTCATTCTCTTTGTACCGCCGCTGAATGAAACGCTGTGGTTCTGGGTCGGCTTGATGTCGTTGAACCAATAGTGCCACCAGTCAGTATTTCCATAATATACATAGGTATCTCGACCCATTCTCTGGTCGATTACTACCCACGGACGTTCAGGATTCTCGGTGACATCGTTACGACGGGCCCAGAGTTCATCCATATCAGCCTGAGTATAGGTTACAGCCTGCTTTCCGTTGTAGTTCTGGTGGAATAGGTTGTTGATATATACCGAATAGTAACCTCTTGTCTCCCAATCAGTTTCAGCAGTAGGAGTAGTGAAACCGAATTTTCCGCTATAACGTACAGTTGCGAAACCGTCATCTTCTGATCCCTGTTTTGTGGTCACAAGGATAACACCGAATGATGCACGAGCACCGTAAACGGCTGCCGATGAGGCATCCTTTATCACCGAAACGCTTTCAACATCGTTAGGATTGACTCTTGAAAGATCTCCCTCGACACCATCCACGAGAACAAGCGGATTACCACCGTTGATAGATGTAAGACCTCGGATGTTGAGTGAAGATGTCTGACCAGGACGGCCGGTGGCAGCAGTTACTGTAAGACCAGGGACCGTACCCTGAAGAATGCTGCCGAGGTTTGCTGAAGATCTGTTTGAAATTGCGTCGGATTCGACGACTGAAACGGCACCGGTAAGATTTACCTTCTTTGTTGTACCGTATCCCACTACGACTGTAGCATCCAGTTCTGTAGAGGATTCTGTAAGATAAACATTGAGGACGCTCTGCGAAGCAGGGAGATCAACCCTCTTGGTAGAGTAGCCCAATGAAACGAATTCAAGGGTCACATCCCCTACGGGCACCTCAATCGAATAGTTGCCTTCTAAGTCAGTTACCCCCCCCATTGTGGTGCCAGCAAGAAGCACTGCCACACCCATCAGAGGTTGTTCCTGTCCGTCAAAGACCGTTCCTTTCACCTCTCTCGAGGCTCCAGTAGAAATCGGTGAAGTCGCATTCTGTGCCAAAGCGGCTGACGCCACGGACACAAAGAAACAGACTGTCAAGATCGATTTCAGAAAATTAGATTTTGACATAATTTAAAGGTTAATTGTTAGTTATTATTAATAAACATCGTTAAAAAGTGATTAGCCCTAATTATATAGGTTACTCATTTAATTACGATATTTTCTCTCCATTCATTCAAGAATCTGTTCCTGATGACAATTGTCACCACATTGGCATCAGGAGAAGGCTTCGCAGCAAAATAATGGTTTGCCTTACGCGTGAGCCTATAGTCTGAAGGCTCCTTACCCAACTTCTCATATCTGACTCTGATAGACTCGGCGTGAAACGGCGAGTATTCCTCCACCTGCGTCATCTTACCCATAGGCTTCCCGTCCTCAAGCCACTCTATGCTCCACTGCGGATCATAATCCCAGACATTCACCACCACAGATTCCGGATTGAGAGTAGTCTGGCCCGGACGATAGACCTCATACTGAAAATCTCTGTCACGTCCTATGGACTTATAGTACCACGACAGATTCCCGTCTTTCTTGGTGAGCACCTTATAACCTCGCGGAGTGCCATCCGTACAGTGATATACATCCCACCATGTACCACAGATGGAAGCAACATTGTGCTCCATCACTCCGGGAGCATATTCGAAAACCGCGTTGGTATGGTTGTGTCCGGAGATGAACGTCACCTTATGCCCCTTGAAGAGATCAAGAAGAGCCTCATGATTGGTTATCATTCCGGCATAGTGTCTTCCGTTCAATGGAGAATGTTGAGCGACATAAATATCAGCATGTCCGGGCACATATTTCATCAGTATCCTGACCCAGTCGACCTGACGGTCTGTATAGCCAAGTTCATAACCGCTGCGGGAATGATATATTATATTGTCCAGAACAATGACCACGTCATCACCCATGAAAAAAGCATAGTCAGCCGGGCCGAAAGCCTCATTGTATAAGCCGGATGCAAGGCCATCATCGTTGAACTTTCTGTTATGGTCATGATTTCCGATAACAGGATAGAACGGGATGGATTCTGACCTCATGGTCTCTTTCCAATTGCTCATCAGATGATATTTATCGTGGGTGATGTCACCAAGCACAATAGCGACCGTTGGGGGCGTCATGCCGGCTGCACATTGCCGGATGTCATCAAGAGGGACTCCGGCAAATTCGTTGAAATGGTCCTCACTGCGTGGCTGAGGATCCCCGACAGCAATGATATTATACGCAGATGATGCAACCGGAGTCTCTTTCAGGTCAAATTCGAAATAAGACCGCCCTGCCGCCTTCCTATAAAAGGCCGGAGAGCCTTCAGACCAATCTGCGGTATAGCCCGACGGCGTGACTATATAGACAAACTCTGCACTATCGCAGATGTCAAGAGTGAAAGTTCCCCTCCTGCCTGTCTGCGTAAAATTACGTCCGTCCGTCACGACAACAGATGAGAGTCTCTTTCCTCCACAGGTGACACGGCCCTTCACGATTCTTGCTTCCGTGAACACACATGCCAGAAATAACGTCAAAAGAAGTATTGTTGTTCTTTTCATGGTCACTATCTGTAATAAGGTGCCATTCCGCAGACATTCGGCATGGCATCGATGATATACACCTTTACATCAATTTGAGCAATCATATCAATAAACTGCTATAAGGTTGGGAACCGGACGCTCACCCTCATGGTCAAACTTTTTGTTATCACGCGGATGACTGATGACTCCTGTCTCTTTTGACCACAATGCAGATGAGCCGCCACCATCAAGATTAATGGCATCTGTCATCCCCAAAAGATGACAGATATAAGCAGTCTCAAAAATGCTGGCTCCATCAGCGTTGCCTTTGAATCTACCATCTATCACCACAAGATAGATGTTTCCTGAATCATCCTTTCCGATGGCAGTACGGGGATGACGTCTGTCATAAAATTGTGCTGAAGTGTAATGAGTCCTGATCTTGCTGCCTGCTGCCTGCTCAGCCTTCATCGCCGCGACATTTTCTCCATCAGCCCTGTCACCCATCAGTTTCGGCACAACAATCTTGTCGTCCAGAATAAGGAGCGGACCGGTTGCCATAGATGACTTCATCTTATTTGTAACGGAAGCATAATTTACAGAATCAGGACACTGAACTATCTCCATCTTCTTTCCTTTGCCATCCTTGAATCCGAAAACACCGTTTACTCTGTAGAGTTCAGTAGGATGAGTGTACCCCAGAATCTGCTTACCTTTCTTTAAGAAGACGCTTGGAATTTTTTCATTGACATGAAAATAGCCACCATTCATTACGAAAGCCGCACCGATTTCCATTCCGATTGAACTAGGTGTCCCGTCACTTTCTCCCGGTCTATGAAGAATCTCTGTCTTGAATTTCTTAGCCGGATATTTTACAACACTGATGCTTTGGACAGAATTATACATATTCACCTGGGCGTACCTTGCAACTGCACCCTTTTCCAGCGGAGTGACTTTCCAGGGAGCGGTAACAAATGCCAAAGAATCTGAGACGAGATCGTAGTTTTGTGCCGGAACAACGGTTGTTGGCACTAACACTGAAAACAAAACGATAAAGAGACGGTTAAGCAAGTTTTTCATAATAAGTATATGTTATGACTTTATAAATCAGCACAATTTCATAACATTCGAAATTTTCACAAAAGTACTTGCACCCCCTTACGCATACATTTAATTTTACGACTTTTTCATCTAATTTTGTGTCATGTCCAAATATTCACAAATAAAATAACTACATTAGCCCCATCAAACTAAAATCCTCAAAATGGAAGACAGCAAAGCACTCTGATAAGATGAGACTTTATAGTTTACGCAAGTGCAGTTATGTGAACTATATCAGACAAGCAAGTCAAATATTCCGAACAGTTCGATCTAAAGGTTCACGCAACAAAGAACGCGAGATTGAATAGTACAACTTAGACATGATTATCACTTCAAACATAAAACATTTCGTATATAGTGCAGTAGCGCTTGCTGCGTTTTTAATATTCAACATCACCGCTGATGCCAACACCCGGACCTTGTCCACTGACAACGGGCTTTCAGACAATACGGTGTACAATATCGTGCAGGATAACCATGGAGTACTCTATATCGGCACACTTGACGGGCTGAACATATGGGACGGACATAAGATGGAGCGCTTTCATGCTGCTGACGGAAAATCATATTTCGAAGGCAACAAGATCAGGCATCTGTATCTGACTGCACCCGATAGGATCTTCGCTATGACAAGAAACGGTCTGGCAAAGATTGACACTCAGACGGATGATGTTGTCTTCATAGACAGTCTCGACCCTGAGTCGGTAATAGACATTGACAATAAGGAGAACATATTTGCCATAACGGGAGATAACAGGCTGCAATACTATGAGGCCGGTTCTGACAAATGGTCGGTAATCGACGGATTCATACTTGACAAATCTGACAAGTGCCAAAGGATAATCATTGGTGACTCGGACATTCTGTATATCTTCTCGGAAAAGGGAACATGGCGGATTGTCCTTGACCGGACATCGGCTACACCCAATATCATTAATATAGAAAATCTTGGCCGCAGACACCTGTACATAAGTGAACCGCATTGCGGCAACCCAGTCTATACAATCACTGACGATTTCAAAATCGCCACATTCGACCCTCACATCGGAACATTTACAGAAATATGCAGTTTCACACCACCAGAGGGCTATGATTACAGAAAAATCAAAGGAATTGCAAAGGGCCCCGACGGCTATTGGATTAATTTCTGGGAGCAGTTGTTCTTCCTGCCGGAAGGGAGTTCCCGTCTGGAACCCACAGACATAAAACATCATTCCTTTACAATCGTCCACGACAGATTCCAGCCGATTCTATGGATAGGGACTGACAGCAAGGGTCTCATAGGATGGAATTATATGGAGCCGACGATGAAATGTCTGACATATAGAGACCTGCCATGCAAGATAAGCATGCCCGCACGCTGCATCCATGCAGACAGCGACACAAGGACTCTTCTTTTCGGTACCAAGGGAGACGGATTGGTCAGGATAAAGAATTTCACAAAGAAGTGCGAAATAAGTGAAAATGATATTGACATACTTCATACCGGCAACAGCGTCCTTGGGGACAATTCCGTGTATTGCATCAGCGAAAACCGTCATGGATGTCTGCTGATCGGCACGGAGGGCAGACATATGAACTACTACAAGAACGACAGACTCGGCAGGATAAAAGGTAGCGACAGGCTCTCCCAGATTCACTCGATAGTCCCTCAGAATGACTCGACCTTATGGGTGATTACCGGATATGACTTTGCATACAGATGCCACACATCCATATTCAATGGCATTCCTTCTATCACATCCATAGACTCCATCGGATTCCGGAGCACATTCAAGGCCAGGACTCAGATGTTCGACATAGAGATCCAGGACGACTCGACAATATGGTTCGGAAGCAAGGGACACGGCTGTCTCATATACCACACAAATACTGGAAAGTCCGAACTTCTACATTTCCCGAAGGAATATGGAGTTGCCATCAATGAGATCACCAATATCTCAAACTATGGAGACATGACTATCAGCACCAGGAACGGCATTGCCATCTATGATCCGGAGAAAGACTTGAGTTCGATAGTAGAATCACCGACTCACATATCAGCAAAAGCCACCATAAAGGATTCAAAAGGCAACATCTGGATAAGCACAAATTCCGGCATTGCGGTCTTCGACAGCAACTATAAGTTCCTCAAATCTTACGGCAAACTCACCGGCATGCCCGTGTCTGAATACTCGGACAGGGCATTCTACCGGGACGAAAAGATCGGAACGATGTTCTTCGGAGGCACAAACGGTCTGACTATCATTGACGACAATTTTGACATTCGTCCCAATGAATATAATCCGCCGATTCACATAACAAAGATAACTATCAGCAATCAGGAAAGACCGCTGTGGCAATCCTTGGATGACGGAAGGCTGAAACTGCCTCACTCAAATTCTGCATTTTCCGTAAGTTTCTCTGCTATCGACCATATCAGTCCACAGAACTATACTTTTCTATATTGCCTTGACAGGCATGACGGCGGATGGCATAAGATAGAGGGGCGCACCATACATTTCCCTGTCCTTGAATCAGGAAATTATACACTTAGAATCAAATACATCAATCACAGTGTACCGATATCCGGGCAGGAGTGCTCACTTCCGATCAGGATTGTTCCACCAATATATAGGAGCCTGGTGGCTTATATCATATACGCATTAGCCTTGGCTGCATTCACCTGGTGGATAGCGGCAAGGAACAGACGCAAGCAGGAAGCGGAAAAAGAAGAAATCCGCAACAAGTACAGGGAAAAGATCAGGAACATCAAGGCTGACACCAGTGCCGCCATATCAGAAGACATATCAGTTAAAACGACATTCATACTGGGACTTTGCCAGCAGATTCTTGCGAGGGCTGCAAATATACCGAGCATTTCTGAGAAAGTAAGCCTGGTGGAGCACTATGTGGGCAAGATCGACAGAACGCTCAACATGTGGAATGAACTTCGTAATATTTCGGAAGACCCGTCAAATGCTGATAATCCGACTTTGGTTTCAATCAGCCGATCTTCCAAGAAGATTCTTGACATCGCCACTACTTCTGCCAAATCTGCAGGCATCAAGGTCAATCTGGTCATCCCGGAAAATATAGTCCTCGCCACGGACAAGGAGCAATTCCTCACATTCTTTAATTCATTGACAAAGGTCATATTCGACAAAACCACGCCAAACGGACATATCCGGTATGAACTGTCCCATCTGCAGCAGGACAAAATAATGCTCAGGTTCTCATTTTCTACTGACGCAAACACATACAGACTCCTGACAGAAGAGCAGGGAGACCTTTCTTTCTGCCTGCAATCAGCGGAAAGGATGAGAGGCAAGGTCGATCACACATACAGTCTCAGGAAACAGGAGGCATACATTGACGTGATTCTGCAGTCCACATACATCTCCGGCAGCCTGGAATCTTCCGACAGCAAAATCAAGGAGAACCCGTATCACGACAAGATATTCATCATCAGTAAAAACAGCGAAATCATATCCTTTCTAAACTATTTTATGACCGATAAATACAACATGTCGGTCTATTCAAACAACGAAGAAGCCATTACCGGGCTGAACAAGGTTCAACCTATCATCATAATATACGATACTTCGTCACTCCAAGGCCAGATTACTGCCTTCATGGAAAGGCTCAACACAGATAAAAAGGGAAGGCAGACACCGGTGATCGCAATGCTGTCCTCGCTCGCCTCGCAGGAAAAGGAAAAGTGCCTGAAAGCAGGATGCGACATCTGCATGGCCTTTCCGTTCAACGTGGATACTCTCCTCTCCTCCATTGACCTCCTGATCGGAAAGAAAGAACTCATCACGGAGTACTATAATTCTCCTGACAGTTCATTCATTATCGAAGAGGAAAAGACAATGCATAAGAAAGACCATCTATTTCTTAGAAAGATTGTCGAAATCATTGATGCAAACATATCTGATCCTAATCTTACTGCTCCCATCATCGCTGAAAAAATGGGCATCAGTATCCGTGTCCTATACAGAAAGATCGAGAATCTGACAGACAAGAGTCTGCGTACCATCATAATTGAGACACGAATGCGACATGCCGCAAAACTGATCGTTTCAACCAGACTGAACATCGATGAAATCATGCTGCGCACCGGTCACCAGAATCCGGGCACATTCTACCGCAACTTCAAGAATTACCACGGAATGACCACGAAGGAATATCGGGAAAAACATTTCCCCAAAAAACAGGAAATATAAATGAGTCCTACTCATCATCATCCGAAAGGGCTTTAAGTAATGCTTTTTTAAAAGTCTCATAAATAGTCGGCCCATTATTCTCATCTGCATCATACCACATACATCGGGAGGCAAGTATAGTTTTCCCGGCATTGGCAAAAATTGGCCATTGGATATTTAACTTTATTAATGCAACAAGTCCCTTACGGCATTGTTTCGTTGTAATTTTCTTATTAAGACACTTTGATAGAGCAAATGCTAAAGCCTGGTAGAAAGCATCATGATGAGTTCCTCCATTTTTAGTGTGGTGATCATTCACATAAGATCTGATGAACTCTTCCGAATCTGATATATGCGTAAAAACGATCTCGAATCTTTCATCACATATATGAATCGGAGGATATCTATATGCAGAATTACAGGTATTATCAAGCATATCCAGAAGACCATTCTTCGATATAAACTCAACTCCATTAAGAGTAATTGCCAAGCCCTTATGCAAACAGCAATACTCATTGACAATATCCTTCAGGATGTCCATTCTGAATGCATACTCATTCAGGATTTCACTATCGGGAACAAATTCGACATAAAGGCCATCTCTCTCACTTGTCTGTCCCTTATCGCTTCTTATCAAATCACCCTTTGAAAATGTTAGCGACATATATTCTCCACTCCTGTATGAAGTAATCATGAAGTGTTTGGAGAGTGCATTCGTGACTTTCAATCCCAATCCATTCAATCCGACAGTCTTCTTGTATTCTACGCTGTCATATCTACCGCCCATCATGGGGTCAGTGGATGCCCGAAACACTTTATCAAAAGGGATGCCTCGTCCAAAGTCCCTTACCTTCACCCTATTATCCTGTATGTCAAGGACTATTGATTTACCAAACCCTGCTTGATGTTCATCGATGGAATTCATGATAATTTCCTTTAATATCGTATAAATTCCATCGCACGGTGAGTCCCCATTACCAATTTGCCCAATATACATACTAGACCTAAGTCTTATATGCTCGAGGCATTCCACTGTTCTGATATTTTCCATAATTCATTTTGTTAATGAATGCAAAGGAAAATATTCAGACTGTAAAAATATGGCAGTTAGAGATGTGACTCAGAAATTTTCAAGAGTGACACAATTTTGCAGTTTGAGTACATAGGTTTGCACTCTAAACTAAATCAATAAGATGGACGAGCAAACTAAGAAAGAGATCTATGAGATCATTGAACAGTCTAAAATTCTTGAGGGGCTTATTATTCGATATTATCCGGTTCCTCTTTGTTTTTATAGTATTCAGAAAACTTCTGTGCCATATATGGTTTCAAGAACGACTGCAGTGCTATCAGATGACGCAATTCATTCGGCTCGACCATAGTGACACAAGCATGCATCATGTGGGATTCCAGTCCGAATACGTCGATACTTATCTCTGTTGTTTAATCTTGCCGCAAAACTATATTCTCATATTGTCAAAAGTAGGCAGGAATAATTAATTCAAGGTACATTCCGTACAAAAGTCAAAGGGTATGGAAATAATTACTAAATTTGGTGTGATTAAATACTTATCTACATGGATACTGGTTTAGCAAAGATTCAGAGTTTATTGCAGCAAGTTCAAGTGCTGGTCAGCAAAGAAAAAGCTATCCAACACGAAAAATACAGACGAGGTGAATCATTTAATATCTTCAAAGTATGCGGCGTCAATCATTATGAGGTAACGCATTCTTCAATACTTGCCGAGTTTCTCAACCCGTGCGGCACACACGGTCAAGGGATGGATTTTCTTAATGAATTCCTTAAGACTAATGGATTATGTAATTTTGTGTTTGCAGACAATGATGCAGTTGTGGTCGAAACTGAACACGCTTTCTCGATTAAAACAAAAGAAGGAGAATATACAGGAAGAATAGATATTCTCATACATGATTCCAAGAAAGCGATTATCATAGAAAATAAAATCTATGCCCAAGACCAGTACAATCAATTGTCAAGATATGAAACCTATGCCAAAGAGCGTTATCCAGACAATTATAAAATCATTTATCTGACTCTTGATCAGCATGATCCGAATGATGAATCCAGCAAGAAGGTCAGTTATATTCCAATATCATATAGTGAGCATATCATTGCTTGGCTGACTAGTTGCAAAAATATTACGATAGATAAGCCACTTATAAGAGAGACCCTGACTCAATATATTCAACACATAAAAGAATTGACAAATACAATTGATATGGATGCAGAAACTAACAATGAATTAATGAAGATACTGATTAGTAACCTTAGTGCAACCAATCAGATTATCCAAATGCAAGGTGAAATTGAAATGCATGTCGTCAAGAAACACATTATACCTCTTCTGGAGAGTTTAAGGGACAGATATGGAAAAGAAATATCTCTTATTACCAATTTTAGTCCTAAAGAACAATACTGCGGTTTTAAATTTAACGGAGCAACAGAAAATTGGAGTATTTCTTTTCAATTTCAAGGATCGAAATCAGCACCTTGGACAGAAATGATAGTGGGTTTACAGCATATTGACAATAGAACTTATACTATACAAACTAAACAACTGCCTATCCTCAAATCAAGGCCAAATGAATGGTGGCCATATGGATATAGTTATCTTAACAAATATAGAAATTGGGATCTATCTACGATGAATGATATAATTAATAAACCGGACGAGTTTATTGATTATTTAGACAATATTCTAACGTCAATTATACGCGACTTCAAATAAATATATTTTTTTGATTTTCTAGCAAAAGTTCTTTCCACTGCCTAAATTTGGCAGTGGAAAGAACTTTCTTTGCATCATAATTTTAAAGCACAAACATTATGGCTAGAAATTATTTCAACAGGTACATCTGGCTGATTGACCTGATTCAAAGAAGCGGGCACATATCATTTGAAGATATCGACCGCGCATGGCAGCGTAGTTCACTGAATCCCAATGGTGAAAGACTGAGTGAAAGGACATTCTTCAACCACAAGGATGCAATTCTTGAAACATTCGGTATCGAAATCAAATGTGACCGTTCACTTGGATATTTTCTATCAAATGAGGAGGATGTGGAGTCAGACTCTCTCAAGAACTGGATGCTTCAGTCATTGTCACTCAACAGCATAATGAATGAAGGGGCGGACCTCCGCGACAGAATCATCTGCGAGGATATTCCGTCAAGTCAGAAGTGGCTACCTGACATCATGGCGGCAATGAGGGATGGAAAGAAACTTACCATGACATATCAGAGTTTCTGGAAGAACACATCCCACACATATGATGTATCACCATATTGTCTTAAACTTTTCAAGCAGAGGTGGTATATGCTTGCTAAAAGTGATGCCTACAAGGAGCCCAGGATTTATGCTCTTGATAGAGTACTTGACCTGAAGCAGACGAAGACTTCATTCAAACTGCCCAAAGGATTCGAACCGAAAGAAGTATTCCGCAAACTATTTGGGGTCATATTGGATAATGGTCAAGTGGAGGAAGTCGTGATAAGAGTTTCAGAAGATCAGGTTAAGTACTATCGCACGCTGCCCCTTCACCATTCTCAGGAGGAAGGAGAATCCGGAGACGGCTATACTGAGTTCAGGTACAGACTAGTACCTACCTTTGATTTCGTCCGTGAACTGCTTTCCAAGGGAATGTATGCAGAAGTTATGAGTCCAGCATGGCTTCGTAAGGAGGTCGCAAATGAACTCCGACAGACAGTGAAGATGTATGATGATGTGCATGATGAGGAGGAATAGCGATGAGAGATTTTGTGGCGATAGATTTTGAGACAGCAAACGAGTGTGCGTCAAGCGTGTGCAGTATAGGTGCAGTATTGGTAAGAGACGGTGAGATTGTGAAGACATTCTATAGTCTGATACGCCCTGAGCCGGACTACTACAAATGGTTCTGCCAGCAGGTTCACGGACTTGGGCACGAAGACACTAATGATGCCGAAGTGTTCCCTTTTGTATGGAAACGAATGCAAGAGGAACTTCTTGAAGAAATGCAACTTCTATCTGAGAATACCACTGACGACCATCTCGCTCTTCCATTGGTAGCACACAACGCCAAATTTGATTCGCGATGCCTTCGTGAAGTATTCAACTGCTACAGGATGGATTATCCAGAGTATGTTTTCCACGATACTCTTGCTGCCTCACGAAAGCATTTCGGATGTACTCTGGAAAATCATCAACTCCAGACTGTAGCCGCGGCATGCGGATATAACCTTACCAATCACCATCATGCCCTGGCAGATGCAGAGGCCTGCGCATGGATTGCTCGAGAAATACTATAAGTTATGAAGAATTCAGTACAACAGAAGATGGGGCCGCTTATAATAAATATGCCAATAGTTAGACAGGTCTTCTTAGAATAATAAAGTTCGTAAACCATTATTCAGAGTAACTAATCTTCTTGATAAGCCGAAGGATCTCTTATCGCCGATATAAAAAGGGGCAATTCAATATGAATTACCCTTTAATTATTGAATATCATCAGGAAATTCCAGCAGATTCTGATTAAAACGATCAAAATCAGATTCGAACAACCTATCCTGAATGATTCTATACTTCTCGAACTCTGATTCAGCGAACTGTTTTGCAAACTCCGCGGAAATCTGGCCTGCATTGTCAAGAACTGCATCTCCACCGGCATCAAGGATAATATCTATTCGGTTAGCCCAATCCTCCATTGTCATCGGAATATGTCGCTTGGCCATACGCTCCGCCATATCAAGCACGGCATTTACCAATCTGCCCATATCTTCAAGTTCCAGGGCATTGAGATAATTTTTGGCGATGCTTACATCCGGTTTGACAATCTTGCCATCCGGTGCATTTTCCCAAGTGGTCAGCCCCATATGTTCCTTTTCCGCACTTGCTCTCTCCACTATCAGTTCTTCAGCAGTATGTCCGTGAACGGCATAATGAATCTTATTCTGAATCTTCTTGAAGAATAATTTAGTTGTTGAAGCATATGAATTGTAATCTATTGCTGTTGAATAGATGTCTGTAAGTTTCTGATAGAATCTTCTTTCACTGAGGCGAATCTCTCTAATCTCGGCAAGCAGATGTTCAAAGTAGTCCTGTCCTATGAAAGAACTGTTTTCCATACGTTTCTTGTCAATGACGTAGCCACGAATGGCAAACTGGCGTATGATATTGGTTGTCCACTGCCTAAACTGGGTGGCTCTCAATGAATTAACTCGATATCCTATAGATATTACTGCATCAAGATTGTAGAAGGTCATGGTTCTATTCACTTCCCTATCTCCTTCTGTTTGAACTACCGAGATTTTCTCGGTAGTTGAATTAACATCCAACTCATTTGAGTTGAAGATGTTTTTAAGGTGCAATCCAACATTATCAGTAGAACAATCAAAAAGTATC
>SUYY01000026.1 GCA_015060205.1 Bacteroidales bacterium | reverse complement strand
ACTACATATACTTTTCAATAAGGCTCGACCTCGATTCATAATTTTCCAACATTTTTTCCTTTAAATCAGACATTGACTTCACCTCTTTGTCAAGACAGTCATAGATTTCTTTAGGAGTCAATACTTTATTAAACATCAAATCAAATAAATTATCAATTGTGGAATTAAACCAATAACTCCTTCCGCTTTTGTTATCAATACCAAATTTTAAACATGATGAATAGCGTTCAAAAGCATATGCCCATGACTCTCCCAATTCACAAATATCTTTGCCCTTGGTCTCTGCTGTTCCATCTCCATAACAGCCATGTGTAACTATATAGTTAATATATCTACAAGTATATAAATTTTTTCTCTTTGTCCCTATCGTCACATCCGGCACACAGCAAAGTTATAATAAATAAGTAAAATATTTTCTTCATGTCAACTTATGTCTTTAATCAGATTACTCTTCTGTACCAATGCGCTCCTGCTGATACTCACAATCCTCCGAAACCGGCATATTGCTGCGGGTCAGTACCGAACCCCATCCCTTATAATTAGGGATCACAGTACTTGGCTTCGAAGTTGTTGAAGACTGTCGTGTAGTCGTCTTCTTCGTAGTACTTGTCAATCTTACTGATTTAAGGTCAAGTGCCTTCGTGCATGAAACCAGCGACACGATTGCCGCCAAAGGTATGGCTGCAATCTTTTGGAGACACTATGAACAGAGATATAAAATCTTGCATATCTGGCATAAACAGACCAAAATAAGCATCTAATTCTCAATAAATTACAAAAAGTGTAAGAAATTAAATCTTACACTCTCGTAACTAATTAATTATCAATTAATTGTGTTATTAAAGGTGCGCAAAATGACGCACCTTTAATAACGTAATACCCTGATTATTAAATATTTGCATCTTTACCAAAACTCAGTCCCCTAAGAACATGGACATACGGATCTGAATATCACCTAGCCAAAGAGTGACATAACTTTCATATGGATTGGCTGAAAGTAGGTCCATACCTGCAACCTTGTCTGCTTAAAGACTGCCTCATTCCTTATTATCGAAAGTTGCTAATACACCACTGAAAGTCGCCATTCAGAGAGGGATGACCCAGAGGCATATATACTTGAAGATATGATTGTATATAATGGTGTTGTACTGAAATGCGGCGGTAACTCAACGTACGGGTATAATGCTCAGACAGGTGAATTACTATATAAGTATGATTGTTTCGGTTCATACCCTACCTTCTACGATGATAATATGTACATCATGGGACTCCCCAACTATCTTTACTGCTACTCCGTAGACAAAATGGAAAGGTAGATACCGTAACAGAAACTAAAATCAGCCTGTTCTCCGCAAAACCGGAAGACAGGCTGATTTTGTGTATTTCTACAGTAGTTTCTAGAAGAAACGTGCGCGGTTATCCTTTACGTCAGCATCGTCCATCATTGTAGGAACGACCATCTGAGCAGAGTACTGTGACATCTGAGCGTCGCGTGCCTTAGCGTCATCCTCAGTGAAGAATGAGCCTGTCTCACGACCTGTAACCTTATATACATATACTCCGATGTTACCTGCAACCGGACCGCTGATCTTGCCTTCTTCAGCAACTGAAGCAGCACCGATGAACTTAGGATCGAGACCCTGTGAAGTCATTGATGAGAATGCTATACCGTCCTTTGTGCTTACTGTTGTATTGAGAGCCTCTGCGATAGCCTGCATATCCTCCATACCTGCAATCTTCTCTGCTACCTCAGCCTGCTTCTTCTCAGCGAGTTTCTCTCTGTAAAGAACATTGCTGATCTGAGCGGAAACCTCCTCAACAGGAGTGTAACCTTCCTTATGAATACCCTTGAGCGCAGCAACGATGAAGTAGTTGTTGTTCACAGTGATGATGTTAGACACCTGACCTACCTTTGAATCGAAAGCCCATCTTGTAACTTCCTTGGTATCCTCTACAGAACCAAGTCTGTCAGCACTCTCGAGCATCTTGTTTACAGGATGTGCATAAACTCCGAGTGAATCCACTGCCTCAACGAAAGACTCATACTTGCCAGCAGACATTGTAGCGAGCGTATTTGCCTTTGTATAGTACTCGTTTACTGTCTCCTTTCCGGCAACTGCCTTCTTCTCGAGAACTGCAACCCTCTTTCTAGGAGCAACATCCTTTGTATCAAGAACCTGGAAAACGAGACCGTTGATAGTAACCTTAGAGTTCTTTGGAGTAGTCATGAGGTCCTCGAAACCTGGAGTCTGAGGAACCCACTGTGGCTCTGCAGCATCAAGGAGGCTGTCAGCAGGAGCGTACTTTACATATACCTGCTCAGGAACATTCTTAGACTCAAGTACACGTACTGCATAGAATGAATCACCTTCTGAAAGAACCTTTGAAACGCCTTTGTCTGCACCGAATGCATAGTCGTTTACAACCTTTGCAACAGTGTTGAGTTCACCTTCCTTGTACCAGTGAGCATCATACTGTCTGTCCGAGTTTGCAAGGAGGAATGACTTTACATTGTCGGTTGATGCGAACTCGTCATAAACCTCATTGAGAGCCTCGTTTGCAGCAGTTATATCCTCTGCAGAAGGTACAACCTCGAATACTACATACTCGATGTCCCTGCTTGCGAGTTGCTTGTAGAACTTCTTGTGAGACTCATAGTAAGCCTTGATTTCCTTGTCAGAAACAACGATTGTAGAATCCTTTGCATAACCGAAAGGAACCATGACGAACTCTACATTGAATGTGTTGTTGTTGTCTGCAATCTGCTCTGCAAGCATAAGAGGATTCACATAGTTGCTCTGTGTGAAGAGAGACATGTACTTAGCATAATACTCCTGTGTAAGAGCAGTGTTCTGAAGATAATCCCAGAACATCTTAAGACGTCCTGACTCATCAGAAGTTACATAATCTACAAACTCAAGAAGTCTTTCCTTTGAGAACACACCGTTCTCATCGTAGAAAGTAGGGTTCTGGGTAAACACACTTGATTCCATTTCACCGGACATAAGTGCAACCATCTCCTCTTCGCCTACGTTAAGACCTGCCTTCTTCGCATTCTTGATGAAAAGATACTGGTCGATGAGAGACTGCCATGCAGCGTTTCTTACTGCAATCTGCTGCTCCTCGTTCTGTGCCGAAGAACCTGTTGAAATCTCGTTGATTGTAGTGAATTTATCTACTTCAGCCTGAAAATCTGTGTAAGAAATAGCCTTTCCGTCAATATTTCCAACATCATACTTTGACGACATTGAAGATGACACAGACTGAAGAGTTGTCGGATCGATAATGAACGACAAAAGCGCCACAGCGATAAGCACTGTGATCACAATTCCGAACTTGACTCGGATTGTTTCAAGAACTGCCATTTTTATTTAGTGTTTTAATTTATTATTATATCCAAAATGGTCTTGGCTATGCTTGAGATGACATTTATATAAAAGTCATTCAGCCATTAGGGCGCGAATATAGCAATTTTCCGTCAATCAAGCGCTATTTTTTTTTGTACAGGACCTATAAAATTGACAGAATCCACCAAAACATCCTCTTCCTGCTCCAAAATACCGTAACTGTTGAAAGGATTGAATATTATGGAATTTCTTGCTCTCTGATCGGATTCCATACCATATCCCTGCATGAACCCGTCAGGTGAATACATCCTGACATAGCAGTGTGTATATATCTTCTCATTCTTCTGATCCCAGTACAAGGTATCCGTCTCCATTACCTCCTGCTTGATGAGATTCTTCACCACAACATTTCCGAAAGCCTCCCACGACTCTCTTCCATCCTTATACTTGAGGTGTCTTGCATTGTCTGCAACTATTTCTGTCTCAAGTTTTTCATCATCAGTGTAGCCATATACGAAAAATCCTTCAGGAAAGAGTTCAAACGACAGAGTATCGCGTTCATACCTTTCCATCAATGGAGCCTCTGCCCTCATCTGGATTTTTCCGTTATTTGTCTGCACTATGAACATATCATCCACAGTCTGTACGGGTGCCTCCTCAAGATTTATGGAGTCTGCTTCGCCCAATTTTCCTTTACATGAAAAAACGACGAAAGCAACCGCAGTTGCGGTTGCAATCATCTTTAACATATTCAGAAATCTGTTCAATTCCGTTACTTTTGAGTTCTTACAGTTGTCACAGCCCTCATACCTGCACATGATACAGTATATGACTGACCGTCTGTAACATCATACATGAACGCCTCTGCTGTCTGAGGATAGTATACTCTGAACTGATTGATGTAATTGTTGCAATCCTCTGTAAGTGCAGGATCCGCATTCTTTGCTTTCTGCATATAGTCAGTTGCAACCCAGTACTTCGCTCTCTGCTCTATTTCGTTACCCTGACATACTACACTACCCCAGATTGTACCCATGAGCATATATGCCTTTCCGTCCACTACATCGGAAATCTCGATAGCATTGTTTGCTGCCTCGATAGCCTTTGCATTATTGCTGTTCTTGAATGCAAATGCAGCAAGTTCGAAATAATATTCTGCATCTGTATCAGGATCCGAATCCGCTGAATTGATAGCCTCTTCCATGTACTTGTAAGCCATATCTGTATCACCTCTTGAAGAGTTGAGTTTATAAAGCATATAAGCGGCATTTGCAGACGGCTCATTAGCATACCATACAGTCATCGTGTTGATGAAAAGGTCTGTATCTGTACCACCTTCGGTCTTTGCAAGTTTTGATGCAATGCTCTTTGCAAGTTCAACATTTGTAGGATCAGCCTCGAACTTAGGAGTATAGATTGCGACGAGATTGTCTGTGTCGGCAACACCGCTTGCTCCGAAGATAGCGTCAACATCACCTATGGTCTTCTCTACAAGTCTCTGCTTGATTTCGTTTCCTTCAGTATTGACCTCTGAAAGATACTTCATTGAGTTCTCATAAACCTGAAGAACATCCTCCACTTCAAGATGTCCTTCCTTGTAAAGATCACATGCAACCTTTATGTAGAGAGGGAAAGTCTTCATGTCGGTCTTAGGACCGAGTTGTGTGATCACATCATTGAGACCTTTGTAAAGTTCAGCAGGCTTGTCCTGAAGATAGTTATACATATCGGTAGCGTAGTAGTTCAACGAGTTGGTCTTGTATTTTGGCCAGTACTCTATACGCTTGTGATATATAGTCATGAGAGAGTCAACAAGTTTCTCTTTATATGCCGGATTGAGTTCATTTTTCTTTATGAGATATTTCATAAGGGTTGTACCATCCTGAAGTATCTTATAGCGTGAAGTTACAGGACACAATTCATAAGCCTTTCTCCAGTTCGGAATAGCAGAATCATAATTCTTCTGCTTGTAGTATTCCTCATAATATGAGATATACTTGAGACATTCTGCACTGTTGGGACCGTATTTATCATTAGGACTCTGTGCAGAAAGTGTTGCGCTGCAAAGTGCCATTGCAGCAAATGAAATAAGCAAAAGTACCTTTTTCATAAAGCGTTATTTATTGATTTTTAGTTATATCTAGGTTTCTGGAACCATATGTCATGGATATTGAATCCAATATTGAACATGACATATTGCTCTCTTATAAGACTGTTCCTATTCATCGACCTCTGGCCGAAATCCACACCAAGAGTCAATCCGTTATACCATCTGAACACAGGAAGAGTTACACCGAGGGTTATTCCGAACTTGTTTATTCCATTACCGTTAACCTTGTAATATTCCTGGTCATAATATACTCCTGCCCTGTAGGCACATCTTCTCAGATAATACCTGATATCGTTTCTGTTAGGAACGATTTCGAATCCTGCACGGAAAGACTGCGATACAGAAGCGGTGAAATCCATATCTCCTTTCACGGCAAAACCGGAAGCACCGTCAATATCGGTCTTTCTCCAGTCAGATCTTGTATAGTTGAACTCCGCGCTCCACTTGTCTCCACCTTTCACCGATATTCCAAGACCAAGTTCATCACCTATACGTATCTTTTCATATCCGAGAGTATCGACCTTGTGATAAAGAGTATCGCTCACACTTGACTGGTTTGCATATCTGTAATTAGTAGCATAACCCTTCATATTGGTACCGAGCCTGTATGTCGCTCCCACCACCATAGAAACATCTCCACCAAGTTTCTGCTCGTACTGAAGTCCGAACTTACCGGTCAACCCTCTGATACTGAGTTCACTTCCGGAATTTATAGACCTGTATGAAGCATCCGAATAATTCATATTGGTGATCTTGTCTATGTTTCCGAAATAGTAGATGAGTTCGGCACCTACTGACAGATTCTTCCAGAAAGTAGCGCCAGCCGCTGCAAATACCTGATATACACTTCCGTTTCCGTATGAATCATATGTTATGTTTCCGGTCTGACCTATTATATCCTGACTTTTTTCAATATGCGAAAAATCATATCCTACATCACTGAAAGGAGTTATTCCCACTGCAAATGCAGACGATTTCCATATAGGGAAACTCATTATGAAATCATAGATATTGAATGTGTTGTTTGCAGAACGCAGATCACCTTGTCTGTATACGGTGTTCTTCTGAGAAAGACCGAAATCAGCCATAAATGCCAGAGAATCCCTCGCAGTAAGAGCAGCAGGGTTGAGATAATTAATGAATCTGACGTTTCTTGAGGCTATTCCCACACCTCCCATTGTCTTGTTATACGCCGTACCCTGCTTCGAAATATCACCTACACCGAATATTGAATACGGAGAATAAGAGCCATAGGTACCGTCCTGTGCATACACGAAAACACCCATGACGAGAAATACTGAGAATAGAAATATCTTTTCAATCTTTCTTATCATACAATTTTGCTGTTAAGCCAACCCTATAAGGTTACAACCTGCAAATATGCGGTTTTTTTAGGACTTCTCAAAATGAAACACTTATTTTCAAATATTGTGCCTGCATCAAAGTTTAGAGAGCATCTCATAAGCCTTGGACAGACTGTCAATATTCCTTGAGAAAATTCTCAACTTGCTTTCGTTCTGTTTAAGTTCGAAAATTTTAGGATTCAGGGTAATATTTTCAAGTACTTTTGAGAATCTGTCGCTCTTGTAATACTGAGACAGAGGATTCGATATGAAGAAGGCTATCATCACCCCGTTCTTTATTATGATCTTTTCAAATCCCAGTTTCTGTCCCAATTGTCTTATCCTTACTATCTCAAACAGTCTCTGAAGTTCTTCCGGAAGAGGACCAAATCTGTCAGAAAGTTTTGACTTCAAGGCATTTATCTCCTTTTCAGAAACAAGGGAATCAAGTTCCTTATATATCCTGATCTTCTCTGCAGTCATATCTATGTAACTGTCAGGAATAAGGGCAAGTTGGTCTGTTTCTATCGTACAGTCTGAAGTGAATGAATCATCTTTTCCCTTCGTGCTTATTCCGGTCTCCATACCTAATTCTTCCATCGCTTCAGCAAGAATCTTCTGATATGTTTCAAATCCCATATCGGTAATGAATCCGCTCTGCTCGGCACCAAGAAGATTTCCCGCTCCTCTTATATCCAGGTCCTGCATTGCTATATTGAATCCGCTTCCAAGATCTGAAAAAGCCTCGATAGCCTTAAGTCTTCTTCTTGCATCATCAGTGATCGAAACCAGAGGAGGAACCATCAGATAACAGAAAGCACGACGGTTGGAACGTCCTACACGTCCTCTCAACTGATGAAGATCGCTCAGACCTATGTTCTGAGCCTGATTTATTATTATCGTGTTTGCATTAGGAACATCCAGACCGTTCTCTATGATGGTAGTACACAGGAGCATATCATAATCCCCTGCCATGAAATCAAGTATCTTGTTTTCAAGAACCTTGGCCTCCATCTGACCATGAGCGACACATATCTTCATATCAGGCACAAGCCTGTGAAGTATATCATGAATGGAATCAAGTTCCTCCACCCTGTTGTGCACGAAGAATATCTGTCCTCCCCTGTTCAGTTCATAATTCAGTATCTTCCTGACATCATCATGGTCAAAAAGCATTATTTCGGTCTGAACAGGAATCCTGTTTGGTGGAGGGGTGTTGATTATAGAAAGGTCACGCGCTCCAAGAAGAGAAAACTGCAAGGTTCTTGGAATAGGAGTAGCGGTAAGGGTGAGTGTATCCACGGAAGCCTTGAGTTGTCTGAGTTTTTCCTTAGCGCCCACTCCGAACTTCTGCTCCTCATCAATGATAAGCAGTCCCAAGTCCTTGAACTCAAATCCTTTACCTATGAGTTTATGAGTTCCTATAACTATATCTAAAGTACCTGCCTTGAGTCTTTTCTGAATGTCGGCTATCTCCTTTGCCGTACGAAGACGGCTCACATAATCAATATTGCACGGAAGATCCTTCAGACGGTTCTTGAAAGTATTGAAATGCTGGAGGGCAAGTATTGTGGTAGGCACGAGAACAGCCACCTGCTTGCTGTCAGCCACAGCCTTGAATGCCGCTCTTACAGCGACCTCCGTCTTTCCGAAACCCACATCTCCGCAGACCAGACGGTCCATCGGACATGTATCCTCCATATCCCTCTTTACTGCCTGTACGGCCTTTTCCTGATCAGGGGTATCCTCATACATGAATGAAGATTCAAGTTCCTGCTGCAGATATGTATCAGCCGAAAAAGCAAAACCTCTCGCACTCTTTCTCTTTGCGTAAAGTTGAATAAGGTCCTTCGCTATATCCTTTACCTTGGACTTTGTGCTTGTCTTCAGGTTCTGCCATGCCTTGGATCCCAATTTATGTATCTTTGGAGGTTCCGCATCCTTGGACTTATATCTGGATATCCTGTGAAGCGCATGTACGGACACAAAGACCACATCGTTGTCCTTGTATGTAAGTTTTACCACTTCATGCATTCTTCCCTTGTCATCCTTCATCCTCACAAGGCCTCCGAATATACCCACACCATAATCTATGTGGACAATATAATCACCTATCGCAAATGAAGTCAGGTCGTTTACAGTAAGTTGCTCGCTTTTCTCCACAGTTCTTCTCATGCTCACTCTGTGGAACCTGTCGAATATCTCATGGTCGCTGTAGCAGCAGACCTTGTTGTCGTGGTCAATGAATCCGTTGTGTATGTTACATCCGGAAACGAACTCAGGCATCAGTCCTCCGTTCTGCATAAGAATGGACTGAAGTCTCTCCAACTGGGTCTTCTTTTCTCCATATATCCTGACCCTGTATCCTTCCTCAAGCCTTTTCCTTATGTCTACGGTAAGAAGTTCAAAATTCTTGTTGAATGAGGGCTGAGGAGATATATTGAACTTCACGACTTCTTCATTCTGACGGGAAAGAGGCTGTTCGAGATATATCCTGCGGAATTTATCCAGTCCGGAGAAAAACTCATTCTGCCTGTACATATCGGAAGAATCAAGCCACACGAGAGTATCTTCCGGAAGTATGTCGGTTATATTCACCGTACCGCACTCCCCTTCCTCCGCGACTATGTCAGGGTATATTTCAGCAATATCTACCTTTTTCTTTGAAAGTTGGGTATTACAGTCGAATATGTTTATAGAATCAATCTCATCACCGAAGAAGGATATTCGGAAAGGATCATTGTAAGAATATGAAAATATATCCACAATGGCGCCTCTTATGGCAAACTGTCCGGGGTCAGCCACGAAATCCACCTTTTCGAATCCTGCATCAAAAAGCGATTCCACTATCTGCTCATGACTGATTTCATCGCCTTGAGAAAGCCTTAAAACCGACTCCTTTATTGATGACGCCTCAGGTACCTTCTCTTCAAGGGCGGAAGGATAGGTTACAAGAAACAGAACACCTTCCTTATAGTCCAGGATCTTTCCTATGGCGGACGTCCTCTGAACGCCGAGAGTGGACTTGTAGTTGCTCTTCTCAAGACTCTTTCCTGAATCAGGAAGGAAGAACACCCTGTCCCCCTCAATGAGATTATAGAGGTCGGCAGCACAATATTCGGCAGAATCCTTGTCCGGAAGTATTATCAACTGAATTCCGTCATGACCATATTGGGAAACAGTGAACCATCTTGCGGAAAGAAAAAGGCCGCTGCAGAAAACCTCCATTGATTTTTCCGCTCTTTCCGAAAGGATATTTATCGAATCCGTACTTATTAACATCACCCTGTATTTTTCGGTTGAAAACATGTTGAAAACCGTGTTGATATCGTCTAAAAAATAAATTGGCAAATAAAATTTATCCGTATATCCAGCATCTGATTTTTACCATGCAAATTTTCTCTGTACTTTTTATTACTCTTCTTATACAGCGGATTTCAACAGTTATAAACTCTGTAACTTTTTGATTATAAATGGTATAAAACGGTTATCAACATATCAACAGCAAAATAATAATCATCAGATTATAAAAATATAAACTATATTTGTATATAATTATTTTTGTGCCGACATGACTACTGATTTCGACCCGCATAATATTAACGAAGGCAAAGATAAGGATTTGGA
Organism: Bacteroidales bacterium; assembly: GCA_015060205.1. Lineage (GTDB taxonomy): Bacteria > Bacteroidota > Bacteroidia > Bacteroidales > UBA932 > Cryptobacteroides. The sequence goes on along the minus strand of SUYY01000026.1, from coordinate 26,692 downwards.
CGGAATTATACGTCCGCAGGACCTTCGTGATTTCACCGGACAGGACAAGATCGTATCCAATCTGAAAATATTCGTGGCGGCAGCCAAAATGAGAGGGGAGTCTCTTGATCATGTGCTGTTCCATGGTCCTCCCGGTCTTGGAAAGACGACTCTGGCGCATATCATCGCGAATGAACTTGGAGTAAACATGAAGGTTACATCCGGTCCTATCCTGGACAAGCCGGGTGACCTTGCCGGACTTCTGACATCCCTTGAAGAGGGAGATGTCCTGTTCATCGATGAGATCCACAGGCTTTCACCGGTGGTCGAGGAATATCTCTATTCCGCAATGGAAGATTATGTGATAGATATAATGATTGACAAGGGCCCGGGAGCCAGGTCGGTGCGTATTTCCCTAAATCCTTTCACCCTGGTCGGCGCAACCACCCGAAGCGGCCTTCTGACATCACCTCTTCGTGCAAGATTCGGCATCACTTGCGCCCTTGAATATTATGACACACCGACTCTCGTGAATATAGTGAAGAGAAGTGCATGTATATTAAAGGTAGATATAGAGCAGGATGCGGCATATGAGATTGCACTCAGAAGCCGTGGCACTCCACGTATAGCAAACTCACTTCTGAGGCGGGTCAGGGACTTTGCACAGGTCATGGGAAGCGGCAGGATTGATCTTGGGATTGCAAGATACGCCCTTGATGCCCTTAATATAGACAAGAGGGGACTGGATGCCATCGACAACAAGATATTGAAGACCATTATAACCAAGTTCAAGGGTGGCCCTGTCGGAGCAAATACCATAGCGACTGCAGTGGGGGAGGATCAGGGAACTCTTGAAGAGGTGTACGAGCCTTTCCTTATCAAGGAAGGGTTCATAATAAGGACTCCGCGGGGAAGGGAAGCGACCGAACTGGCATACAGGCATCTGGGACTTGAAAAAGGACATATCGATCCTGATGACCCTACTTTGTTCTGATCCTGCTTCTGTCATCCTGAGCGAAGTCGAAGTTACGTTTCCTTGTCATCCTGAGCGAAGTCGAAGGATCTGAGCAATTATAATTGCTAAAGTCGGTAAAATTCCGTAAAATTGTGCCGAAATTTCACAAACACTCTATAAAATGGCCGAAAAACTTATTTCTAAGATTCCTGAGGGACCTTTGTCAGAAAAATGGACAAAGCATAAATCTCAGATCCGAGTTGTCAGTCCTGGCAACAAAAGAAAAATGGAAGTCATTGTGGTTGGTACAGGTCTCGGTGGAGCGTCTGCAGCGGCTTCACTCGGAGAACTTGGCTACAACGTGAAGGTATTCTGCATCAGCGACTCACCACGTCGTGCTCACTCCATTGCAGCACAGGGTGGTATCAATGCTGCCAAGAACTACCAGAACGACAATGACTCTGTGTATCGTCTCTTCTATGATACAATCAAGGGAGGAGACTACCGTGCACGCGAGGCTAACGTATATCGTCTTGCCGAGGTCAGCAACAATATCATTGACCAGTGCGTTGCACAGGGTGTCCCTTTTGCAAGGGAATATGGCGGACTTCTCGCCAACCGCTCTTTCGGAGGTGCGCAGGTTAGCCGTACCTTCTATGCCCGCGGACAAACCGGACAGCAACTTCTTCTCGGTGCATATGCTGCCCTTAACCGTCAGATCGCTCTTGGTACAGTAAAGAGTTATCCACGTTATGAGATGCTCGACGTTGTTCTTATCAACGGTGAGGCAAAGGGTATCATTGCAAGAAACCTCGTCAACGGTAAGATCGAGAGATTCGGTGCACATGCTGTCGTAATAGCAACAGGTGGATACGGAAACACTTATTTCCTTTCTACAAATGCAATGAACTCAAACGGTTCTGCTGCATTGCAGTGCTACAGAAAGGGTGCTTTCTTCGCAAACCCTTGCTTCGCACAGATCCACCCTACATGTATTCCTGTACATGGAGACCAGCAGTCTAAACTTACTCTCATGTCTGAGTCACTCCGTAATGACGGACGTATCTGGGTACCAAAGAAGATGGAGGACGTAAAGGCTCTCCGCGCAGGTACAAAGAAACCTTCTGACATAGCAGAGGAGGATCGCGACTACTATCTCGAGCGCCGTTATCCTGCATTCGGTAACCTTGTTCCACGTGACGTTGCTTCACGTGCTGCCAAGGAGCGTTGCGACGCAGGTTATGGTGTAAACAATACAGGTCTTGCTGTATTCCTTGATTTCAAGACAGCAATCGAGCGTCTTGGTGAGGATGTTATCCGTGCAAGATACGGTAACCTCTTCCAGATGTATGAAAAGATTACTGACGTAAACCCATATAAGGAGCCAATGATGATCTATCCTGCAATCCACTATACAATGGGTGGTATCTGGGTAGACTACAACCTCCAGACTACTGTTCCCGGTCTTTACGCGATCGGTGAGGCCAACTTCTCTGACCATGGTGGAAACCGTCTTGGAGCATCTGCCCTCATGCAGGGTCTCGCTGACGGATATTTCATCCTTCCTTACACAATCGGAGACTACCTCGCAGGTAAGTTCAAGGAGCCTAAGACTGATATAAATGCACCTGAATTTGCAGAGGCTGAGAAGGCTGTAGTCGAGAAGATAGAGAAACTCTTCGCTGTCAAGGGAAAGAGGTCTGTCGATTCATATCACAAGGAACTCGGTCACATCATGTGGGAGTATGTAGGTATGGCTCGTAACGAGGCTGGTCTTAAGAAGGCTATCGAACTTATAAAGGCTCTCAAGGCTGATTTCTGGAAGAATGTCTATGTAGCAGGTGATAACGATCAGTTCAATCAGGAACTTGAGAAGGCACTTCGTCTTGTTGACTTCTTTGAAATCGGTGAACTTATGGCACGTGACGCTCTCAACCGTAACGAATCATGCGGTGGTCACTTCCGTGAGGAAATGCAGACAGAAGAAGGTGAGACCAAGCGTGACGATGAGAACTACATGTACGTGGCAGCATGGGAGTATAAGGGCGAAGATGTTGAGCCTGAACTTCACAAGGAGCCGCTCGTATATGAAAATATCAAGATTGCTACCAGAAACTATAAAGACTAATTGACATGGATTTGACATTGAAAGTATGGCGTCAGAAAAACGCCAAGGCAGAAGGACATTTTGAGACTTATAAAGTCAAGAATATTTCCGCTGATAGTTCTTTCCTCGAGATGCTCGATATCCTGAATGAGCAACTTATTGCTGAAGGTATAGATCCGGTAGCAGTTGAGAAGGGATGCCAGAGCAGCGGTCCTGTTTCATTCGATCATGACTGCCGTGAGGGTATATGCGGTGCATGTTCACTTTATATCAACGGCCGTGCGCACGGACCGGACGATGAAGTTACGACATGCCAACTTCATATGCGTAAATTCAAGGATGGTGACACAATCACTATCGAGCCTTGGAGAGCAAAGGGATTCCCTGTAATCAAGGACCTTGTTGTAGACCGTCAGGCTTATGACAAGATTCTCCAGGCAGGAGGATATGTATCAGTAAGGACAGGTGGAGTTCCTGATGGAAACGTTATTCCTATTCCTTATGAGAAGGCAGAGGAAAGCATGGACGGTGCTGCTTGTATCGGTTGCGGTGCTTGCGCTGCTACATGTAAGAACGGTTCTGCAATGCTCTTTGTTGCAGCACGTGTAAGTTCACTCGCACTTCTTCCACAGGGTAAGGTTGAGGGTGCTAAACGTGCTAAGGCAATGGTCGCTAAGATGGACGAACTCGGATTCGGTGCTTGTACCAATACACGTGCATGTGAGATGGAATGCCCTAAGCATATTACAGTTTCTCATATCGCTCGTCTCAACCGTGAGTTCCTCGCAGCGAAACTTGCTGACTAATCAACTCACAGTCATATATTTAAAAATGGTGGCCTTCAAAAAGCCACCATTTTTTTTACCATAGGAAGTTATCGAAAGGATAGCGCCCGGCATGAATCTCTGCGACCATCTTGTACAGGTCACCACGAAGTTTGTCTATGCCTATCTTGTCTTTTGCAGATATAAATATGCAAGGAGTGTTTTCTTTTGCTATCCAACTGTTCTTGAATTCGTCAAGAGTGTAGTTTTCCTGCTTTTTAGGCTCAAGAGAGAACTCGTCGTATTCTTCATATCTGTATGCATCGATCTTGTTGAATACAACGAAAATAGGCTTGTCTATCGCCTTTATATCCTTGAGTGTTTCCTCTACAACTCTTATATGGTCCTCGAAGTTAGGATGAGATATATCCACCACATGCATAAGTATGTCGGCCTCCCGCACTTCATCAAGAGTACTTTTGAAAGCCTCTACCAGTTGATGGGGGAGTTTCCTGATGAATCCTACTGTATCACTGAGCAGAAAAGGCACATTTTCAATGACAACCTTGCGTACTGTAGTGTCGAGTGTGGCGAACAGTTTATTTTCAGCAAATACGTCGCTTTTAGCCAATAGATTCATCAAGGTACTCTTACCTACGTTTGTGTATCCTACAAGCGAAATACGCACTAAAGAACCCCTGTTTCCGCGCTGTGACGCCATCTGTTTGTCAACCTTCTTGAGTTGTTCTTTAAGGCGCGCTATCTTATCCTGTATTATTCGGCGGTCAGTCTCTATCTGAGTCTCACCTGGACCGCGCATACCGATACCACCCTTCTGTCTCTCCAAGTGCGTCCACATTCTCGTAAGTCGAGGCAGAAGATATTGATACTGAGCAAGTTCTACCTGCATTTTCGCATATGCTGTCTTCGCTCTCTGCGCAAATATATCAAGTATGAGATTTGTTCTGTCGAGTATCCTGATGTTGAGTTCTCTCTCTATGTTTCTCAACTGGGTAGGGGAGAGTTCGTCGTCGAATATAACTACCTCAATCTCGTTTTCTTCGCAGTACTGGCGTATTTCCTGTAGTTTTCCGCTTCTGATATATGTCCTTGAGTCTGGTCTGTCTACCTTCTGAATGAATTTCTTTACTCCTATTGCTCCTGCAGTCTCTGCAAGAAACTCAAGTTCATCAAGATATTCCATTATCTGTCTTTCGTCATCGCCCTGCTTTATGACTCCGACGAATACAGCCTTTTCATTATGTTGTTCTACTGTAATTTTTGCCATTTCTTAAAAAATAAGACCGATCAAATGGTGTTTTTGGTCGGCCTTAATTATGATATTTGGGTTATGTTATCTAAGTTGGAATATCACAGGGAAGGTGTATGTTACAGGAACTGCACGGTCTCTCTGTTTTCCTGGTTTCCATTTAGGTGACATGGAAACCACTCTGACAGCCTCCTTGTCAAGTGATGGGTCAACACCACGAAGTACTCTTACTTTTGTCACGGATCCGTCTTTCTCTACAGTGAACTGAAGGGTAACACGACCCTGTACTCCATTTTCCTTTGCGATTTCAGGATAAACAAGTCTTGAGTTCACCCACTTCGAGAACTGATTTGCGTCTCCACCCTGGAAAGAAGGTTTTTCCTCCACGAGTTGGAATGGAATCGCTTCCTCTTCCACAACTTCCTCTTCCACTTCTACATAGTCCATGATCTCAACTCCGAGTGATGCGTCATCTTCAAGGTTCATGAACATATCGTCTTCAAGTTCGATTTCATCATCAACGATGTCGATCTGGTCTGAAAGTACTGGAATCTTCGGTGCTGCCGGTGGCGGTGGCGGAGTTTCCATGTTGGTAGAAATGATTTCTTCTTCAACGAGAATCTCAGTGTTGTCTTCGAGAACTGCAGTGTTTGTCTCTTTGGTTGTCCACTCGAAGGCGATGTAGGTGATGAGGAGAGAAATAATAAGTCCAATCTCTACAAATAGCAATTTCTTGTTTTCCAAGTTTGCTTTTTCCGACTTTTTGATTTCCATATCTTTAGTTTTGTTTTTTATTCCAGTTTGGGCTGTAAAGTTATAAATTATATTTTTTATTTCAAACTTTTTATACATTTTGTAGATTTGCAGAAAATTTAGGCAGATGATTTCTTATTACTTTGAAGATACGGATTTTCTCTTTCGTAAAAAGACACTTAACAACAAATGGTTGAAACTCGTAGCCGAGAGTGAAATCAGGCGTATAGGGGATATTTCGATTATATTCTGTTCTGATAATTATATTCTTGATGTCAATCAGCAGTATCTTCAGCATGATTACTTTACCGACATCATTACCTTTGATTACTGCGAGGGTGACAGACTCTCCGGTGATCTTTTCATCAGCGTCGACAGTGTCAGGGAGAATGCAGTCGAGTATGGAACCGAATTCGATGATGAACTCAACAGAGTCATTGCTCATGGTATTCTTCATCTCATAGGTTATGACGATCATAGTGAGGACGATATTGCAGAAATGAGAAGTAAGGAGAATTATTATCTTTCTCTAAGAGAACTCTTGTAGATTTATGCAGAAGGTTTATGATGTAATTGTTGTTGGAGGTGGTCATGCCGGTTGTGAGGCTGCAATGGCTGCTTCCCGTATGGGATCGAGCGTTCTTCTTATATCCATGGATATGAACAAGTTTGCTCAGATGTCGTGTAATCCTGCCATCGGAGGAATTGCTAAAGGTCAGATTATCAGAGAGATAGATGCTTTAGGCGGTTATTCCGGCATAATTACTGATGCTTCTACACTTCAGTTCAGGATGCTCAACAGATCCAAAGGTCCTGCCATGTGGAGTCCTCGTGCGCAGTGTGATAAAATTCAGTTTTCCTTATATTGGAGAAAAATACTCGAAAGTGCCTGTAAATTAGACATTTACCAAGATACTGTAACCTCTTTTCTTTTCTCTGGTTCAAAAATTACGGGCGTTTGTACGACTACAGGAGCAATATTCAATTCTCAGACAGTTATTCTTACAGCCGGAACCTTCCTTGACGGAAGGATGTTCATCGGAAGCACGATGTTCGAGGGAGGCCGCATAGGAGAATTGCCATCTCATGGTCTTACTTCCCAACTAGTTTCGATGGGAGTTGCAACTGCGAGAATGAAGACAGGTACTCCTCCTCGAATTGATATTTCTTCAGTGGACACGTCCGGAATGATTCATCAGTGGGGTGATCAGGATCCAGATAAGTTCTCTTATCTACCTTATCTCTCCACTGCTCAGAACGGAACTCCTCAGATGCCTTGCTTTATAGTCCATACCAATGAGAAGGTGCATGATATATTGCGAAGCGGCTTTGCTGATTCTCCTTTATTCTCCGGTCTCATTACCGGAATAGGTCCCCGCTACTGTCCTAGTATTGAAGATAAGTTAAGAACTTTTGCAGGAAAGACCGAGCATCAACTTTTCCTTGAGCCGGAGGGTAGGGGAACAAATGAATATTATCTGCAGGGATTTTCATCTTCACTTCCTCTGGATGTCCAGATGGATGCTCTTCATGCGATCAAGGGTCTTGAGAATGCGAAGGTATATAGACCTGCTTATGCTGTGGAGTATGATTATTTCGATCCTACCCAACTCAAGCCTACACTTGAACTGAAGAATATCGATGGTCTTTTCCTAGCCGGTCAGGTTAATGGTACCACCGGTTATGAGGAGGCCGCCGCACAAGGATTGATGGCTGGTATCAATGCACATCTTAAAGTTTCAGAAAAGGATCCTTTTGTTCTTAAGAGAGATCAGGCTTATATTGGAGTTCTGATAGATGATCTGATTACAAAGGGTGTAGATGAACCTTACAGGATGTTTACTTCCAGGGCTGAATATAGAATACTTCTCAGACAGGATAATGCTGATTTAAGACTTACGGAATCGTCTTACAATATTGGTCTTGCCGATAAGTTCAGATACGATTACACGTTAAGAAAATATGATTCTGTTTCCAGGTTCAATGATTTCTTTGAGGAAACTTCAGTCAAGCCTGATGTCGTAAATCCTTATCTCGTGTCAGTTTCTACATCTTCTGTTTCTTCCCGTACAAGGTTGTCTGCGCTCATATCAAGACCTCAGGTTAAACTCTCTGATTTATTTAATATTGTTCCACGTGGAACTTTTTATAAAGCGGATATAGATATCGAGCAGGAATTCACTTCTCCATTATCTGCATTGACAGATAAAAGATATTCTGAACTCATTTCTTTTGGTAAGAGATCTGATCTTAATCAGAATATTTCAGATATATCATATGAGAGTGTGTCAATTCTTGATGCCTTTCATGTGCTCCAGTTTAATACTGAATATCCGGTTTCATCATTGGATGCAGATTATTTCGATAGTTTGATAGAAAATATATATAAGAGAGAAATTCTTGATTCTTCAGAAATTTCCATCAAGTATAAAGGTTATATTCAGCGTGAGCAGCAGATGGCAGATAAGATAATGAGACTTGAGAATCTCGTTATACCTGAAGATTTCGATTTCGATAGGGTAGAGAGTCTGTCTATAGAATGTCGTCAGAAACTTAAAAAATATTCTCCGCGTACTATTGCTCAGGCATCCAGAATTTCCGGAATATCTCCGGCAGATATATCTGTGCTGTTAGTTTACTTCGGTAGATAATATAAAAAGTGTTCCACGTGGAACACTTTTTTGTTATTGATTCTCGCCGTTATCCTGAGAAGCGCTATCGACGCGATAATCTGTTTGAGGGTATTAAAGCCTTTTCAAGGATAGTTTGATTATTTCTTCCAGACTTGCCTCCGGCTTTTCTTTTAGAACTGCATTCACAGCCTTTGTGACGTTTGCTTTTGTGAATCCAAGCATCACCAATGCTGTGACAGCCTCTTCGGTTGCTGCATTAGATGTAGAACTGAACAATACCGAAGATTCACTGCCACCTCCCTTTATCACCTTGTCTTTAAGTTCAAGAATGAGCCTCTGAGCACTCTTGAGTCCTATTCCCTTTATGCTTTTTATCTTGTTTATGTCTTCAGCGATGATGGCGTTTCTTATTTCATCTGATGTAAGGGAAGAAAGCATCATCCGTGCAGTAGATGCTCCTATTCCTGATACGCTTATAAGAAGTCGGAATAGTTCTCTTTCGTCCTTTGAGGCGAACCCGTAGTACAGTTCTTCATCCTCTCTGATGTAATGGTGGATATAGATCTTTACATCATTCCTTCCATTCAGACCCTCGTAAGTCTGAAGTGATATAAGAATTCTATAACCTATTCCTGAGGTCTCTACAATCGCTTCTGTAGGGTTGATTTCTGTCAACTGACCTTTGATGTAGTCTATCATATTGTTTAATTTATTTCCAATTGTTTCTCATATCCCATTCCTCTGCAAAATTATGATAAAATACTGTAAAAGAAAGATAGTTTTTGCTAAATTTGCAGGCTTATTGCGTGTATGCGCGCGTGTATGATTATGTCGGAACTCACTCAGATACGTCAAATGTTTCCTGTGCTTTCAAGAAAGGTGCACGGGAAGAATCTTGTCTATTTTGACAATGCCGCGACCAGTCAGAGGCCACAGTCGGTAGTCGATCTCTGGACCAGGATAAGTTCATATTCAAATGCCAATATTCATCGTGCGGTTCATTGTCTGGCGGACGAGGCTACAACTGAATATGAGCAGACACGTGATGTTGTAAGGGAATTTATTAATGCCGGAAGAAGGGAGGAAATCATATTCACTTCAGGTGCAACGGCATCCATAAATCTGGTGGCATTTTCATTTGGGGAGGCTTTTGTAGGTGAAGATGACGAAGTTATTGTGACTGAAGCAGAACATCATTCCAATATTGTTCCATGGCAGATGATGTGCTTGCGCAAGGGTGCTTCTCTGAAGGTTCTTCCGGTAGACGATCATGGACATCTTGTCGTAGATGCTCTTGAGGAACTTATTACAGACAGGACCCGTATACTTGCATTGACCCATATTTCAAATGTTTTAGGCATAGTGAATCCGGTCAAGGAGGTGATAAGCATATGTCATTCGAAGGGAGTTCCTGTGCTTGTGGACGGTGCTCAGGGAATTGTGCACAGCAGGGTGGATGTCCAGGATATGGATTGTGATTTCTATGCATTTTCCGGGCATAAGATGTATGCGGCCACAGGGACCGGAGTGCTTTACGGCAAGAAGAAATATCTTGACATGATGCCTCCGTATATGGGAGGGGGAGAGATGGTGGGAAATGTAAGTTTCGCACATACTTCATATGCTCCGCTTCCTATGAAATTTGAAGCAGGAACTCAGAACTTCTCGTCAATACCTACTTTAAAACCGGCTATTGATACGGTTAAGTTATTGAATGATAAAGAGTTAGAACAGAATTTAAATCAAATTAGAGATTATCTTCTCGGTTATTTTGTTTCTGATCCGAGAATTACATTGTATGGTGTTCCTCGTGGAACAAATGATGAGAAAATACCTCTATTTTCGTTTAAGGTAGACTCTGTTCACCATGAGGATCTTGCTTTGATATTGGATAAGATGGGTATAGCAGTCAGATCCGGTCAGATGTGTGCTGAGCCTCTGATGGACAGGTTTGGAGTTACCGGAATGCTGAGGGTTTCGCTTGCCCCGTATAATACAATGGAGGAGGCTGAATATTTTGTGAAATGTCTGAACAGGGCTATAGATATGTTGGTTTAGATTCCCGATCAGGTCGGGAATGACGTTGTTGCTTGAAATAATGACGTTGTACTTTAAATATTGACGTTGTACTTTAAATAATGACGTTGTTGCTTGAAATATAGAGTATGAAACTTACGGATGCTGAAAATGCCATTATCGAAGAGTTTTCGATGTATGAGGAATGGCTGGACAAATATGAATATCTGATAGAATTGGGTAAGGCTTTGAAGGATTATCCGGAAGATGCCAAGACTGATGACAGACTTATCAAAGGATGTCAGTCGAGAGTATGGCTCGATTACAGGGTAGAGGAGGGCAGAATATTCTTTAATGCTGATAGTGATGCCATCATCACAAAGGGAATAATATCCCTGCTTATCAGTCTGTATTCAGGAAGGACTCCTCAGGAGATTCTCTCTTCCGATTTTTCGGTAGTAGAGAAGATTGGTCTTAAGGAAAATCTTTCACCGACCAGGGCAAATGGACTTGTGTCGATGATATCGAAAATACGTGAAGTAGCAGGTAGTGTAATATGAATTTGGAAAGAGATATAATCAGGGCGCTGAGACAGGTATATGATCCGGAAATTCCGGTGAATGTATATGATCTCGGACTTATTTACGAGATAAAGGTCAACGAGGAGCATGAGGTCTATATACAGATGACCCTTACTGCTCCTAACTGTCCTATGGCGGATTATGTGATGGCTCAGGTAAAGGAGGCTGTCGCCGATGTTCCAGGAGTGGTGGAGGTGACCGTGGACCTGGTTTTTGAGCCTGTATGGGACAAAAGCAGAATGAGTGAGGAGGCGTTGGTCGAACTCGGTCTTGATGATTGAAGAGCGGAGGACTCTCTGCCTATGCAGACTGTCCGCGATGATATGGAAAAGGTTGATTTATACCTTTCTTTAGGCTCTAATCAAGGGGATAGGGTGCAGAATATAGAAAATGCCTTATCTTTGCTTAATATTGAATTTAAGGTGCCTTACAGGTCGGTTTCTTCAATGATTGAGACAGAACCTTGGGGATTTGAATCTGACGATAAGTTCATAAATGCTGCAGTGCATTACGAATTAACCCTTAAAAAGGGTTATAATCCTGAGGCAGAAGGACTTATGATTCTTGCATGCTGTAAGAAGGTGGAGAAGATGCTTGGCAGGGAAGGCGCGCCTGAATATGATGAAAAAGGGGAGAGGATATACAGGTCCAGACCTATTGATATCGATATTCTGCTTTTTGGAGAAAATAGGATAGATTGTGATGAACTTACTGTTCCTCATAAACTTATGTATGAGAGGGATTTTGTTATGGGACCGTTGAGGGAAATTCTCACGTCGCTGCGCTCCTCAGAATGACATTGACGTTTTCAGAATGATGAGAATTTATAGGATGATTAATTTTAATAAATGACAATATTATGACACAAGAAGAACTTTTCAAGATTCTCGTTGCTCACTGTAAGGAGTACGGATTCATTTTCCCTTCAAGCGAGATCTATGACGGTCTCGGTGCCGTTTATGACTATGGTCAACTCGGATCTGAGTTGAAGAACAACATCAAGAGATATTGGTGGGAGGCTATGACAAGACTCCACGAGAATATTGTAGGTATTGATTCAGCAATATTCATGCATCCGAGAATATGGGAAGCATCAGGACACGTAGGTGCCTTCAATGACCCTCTCATCGACAACAAGGACTCGAAGAAGAGATATCGCGCAGACGTACTTATCGAGGATTATATCGGCAAACTCGAGGATAAGATCGCCAAGGATGTGGAGAAGGGAAAGAAGAAATTCGGAGAATCATTCAACGAGGAACAGTTCCTTGCCACTAACCCTAACGTGCTGAGAAATCAGGCAAAGATAGATGAGGTGAAGAAGAGAATGGCTGATGCCCTCAATGCAAATGACCTTGCCGAACTTCGTCAGATCATCATTGATTGCGAGATTGCATGCCCTATTTCAGGCACAAAGAACTGGACAGATGTCCGTCAGTTCAATCTCATGTTCTCTACCCAACTTGGAAGCGTTACAGGCGATGCAAGCATCATATACCTTCGTCCTGAGACAGCGCAGGGTATTTTCGTGAACTATCTCAATGTTCAGAAGACTGGACGTATGAAGATACCTTTCGGAATCGCTCAGATCGGTAAGGCCTTCAGAAATGAGATCGTGGCCCGTCAGTTCATATTCCGTATGAGGGAGTTCGAGCAGATGGAGATGCAGTTCTTTATCAAGCCAGGTACTGAACTCGACTGGTTTGCAAAATGGAAGGAGAACCGTATGGCTTGGCATACAGCGCTCGGAATGGGAGAGGAAAACTACCGTTTCCACGATCATGACAAACTTGCTCACTATGCAAATGCCGCAACCGATATCGAGTTCCGTTTCCCATTCGGATTCAAGGAACTTGAAGGAATCCATTCACGTACCGATTTCGACCTCGGAAACCACCAGAAATTCTCCGGAAAGAAGATACAGTACTTCGATCCTGAACTCGGCGAGAACTACACTCCTTACGTAGTGGAGACATCCATCGGAGTAGACCGTATGGTCCTTGCAGTTCTCTCTCATTCATATAAGGAGGAACAACTCGAAAACGGTGAGACACGCGTGGTAATGAGTATTCCAGCACCTCTTGCACCGGTAAAGGTCGCTGTGCTTCCACTTATCAAGAAGGACGGTCTTCCTGAACTCGCACGCGAAATCATGAGCGAACTTCAGTATGATTTCAACTGCCAGTATGACGAGAAAGACTCAATCGGAAAGAGATACCGTCGTCAGGATGCAATCGGTACTCCATTCTGTGTGACTGTGGACCACGATTCACTCAATGACCGTTGCGTTACCATCCGTCATCGTGACACAATGGAGCAGCAGAGAGTCAAGATCGAGGATCTCCACGCAATCATCAGCAAGGAGGTTAATCTGAGCAATATCCTCAAGAAACTCAAATAACCAAAACCACATAGATTATGAAGAAGATCATTACAATCGTTTTCGCAGTTGCAGCATTTCTTGCAGCAGAAAACACCGCTGACGCTCAGTTCCTGAAGAATCTTGTAAACAAGGTTACAGGAAAGTCTACTGAGACCACTACAACAACGGCTACCACAGTTTCAGAAGCCACAACAAACGGCAAGACTGCTGGAGTTGCTCTTAAGGCGCTTTATAATCAGTATAAGGCGGATGGAAAACTTGACATGAGCAACATCAACAATCTCCTTAACCTTACTGCACTTGCAAACAATGTAAAGGGATTGAAGGGACAGACCAACAAGACTGCTTTCTATAAGGATTTTGCATCCGGACTTATCCTTGGTTCTGACAATCTCGTGACTCAGACCAACACCACTTCAGTAATGAACGGTCTGACAAATCTTGTGAATAACGTGGATCTTTCCGGTCTTACAGAGAAGGCTTCCACTGCAGCCGCTGCAGTAAACGACAAGGTTGCCACAGCAACAGACAAGACTTCTACTGCCATTTCAAACGCAACGGAAATAGCAAATTCAGTGACTAATATCCTGAATCTTTTCAAGAAATAAGACAATATTTCCACATAAATCAAAAAGCGAAGTGACACTGTGCCACTTCGCTTTTTTTAGGTAATGTTGCCAAAAATTCTTGGTGATATTGAATAAACGTATTTATTTTATCGGGTTGAGGGACGAGTCGTAGAGTCCGATTTCCAGGCCTGTCTGCTTGAGAGGTTCGTATTGGGTTTTTGCGTCTCCTACTACTACGATTACCATTTTATCTATATCGAGGTATTTCTCGATGATTTCTTTGGCTCTGTCGAGGGTCATTTCCGAAAGTTCCTGCTCCTGCTTCTTCATGTAGTCGTCTTCAAGACCGTAGATGAAGGTATCCATGACCATGCTCATCTGGTCGTATGAATTTTCAAGACTTGCGTATGACGCCTTTTTCATTGATTCTACGGTGCTTTCGAGCATTTCCTGAGTATAGACATCTCCATATCCTCCGACAATCTCCCTGAACAGTTCTACGGACGGTTTTGTGGCAGTTGCCTGTACGCTTGACCTTGCCGAGAACGAATTGTTGTAAAGAGCGGTGCTGAATGATGAGTATGCACCATAGGTGTAACCTCTCTTCAGACGGAGAATATCGAACAGCATTGCTGAAGAAGATGCTCCAAGTCTGTTGTTGACTATTTTCGCAGCATATGAGTCAGCATCTTTTGCAGAAAGACCGCCGTTACCCATGATAATATACGACTGGCTGGAACCAGGATAGTCGATGAAGTAGATTTCGTGCTCCACCTCGGCAGGTTTCATTTCCATACCTGACATGTCCACTTCCTTAGGTTCCCAGTCCTCCACAAGGCCTTCCATTGCCTTCTTGATTTCCTTGCTGCTCAGATCTCCCACTATCGCCATCTTTGCTATTGAAGGGGAGTAATACTTTGAGTGGAACTCCTTGAGGTCATCCAGAGTGAGCGCCTTTACTGTCTCCTCAGTACCCCAACTTCCGTTTGTGAAGACATGGTCCTTACCCCACAGGATAGTCTTGAATGCGTGACTTGCTATAGACTTCTGAGTTGTCTTCGAGCGTTTGATGTTGTCGAGGGTATTTTCCTTGGCAAGGTTGAAAGCATCCTCATCCCATCCCGGATTAAGGATCATATCGCTTACCAGTTGCATTACATCTGCAAAGTCCTTGCTGAGACACTGTCCTGTAAGATATGTGCTTTCTACTGATCCATAGCAGTTTACAACGGCACCATAGTCTGCAAAAGCCTCCTCGAGTTCCTCCGGAGACATAGTTGCTGTACCACCTTCCTTGAGCATCTGGGCAGTAAGGCTTGCAACTCCTGCCTTATCCACGGGGTCGTGTGAGGCACCACGGTTAAGAACGAAACTGAAGTATACGAGAGGAATCTCATCATTCCTGATTCCTTTCACTTCTATGCCGTTCTTAAGGGTCATATTCCATATTTCCGGAACATTGAGTTCAGGAGTATTAGGAAGAAGATCCGGCTTTACGGTCCTGTCTATCTTTGAAGGAGTGTATTCGTACGGATCGTCAATGACCTCTCCTGCCTTGCTCATAGTCTTTTGCTGCGCTATGGACTCGAACTGCATGTCTGCAGCAATCGATCCTTCAACAGCAAGGTCAACCTTGCCTGCAGGAATTATAGAGATAACAACATGATTCTTGCCCTTGATGTACTTTTCGTACACTCTCATGATGTCTTCTGCAGTAACTGAATTGTAGTTTTCCAGATCGGTAAATACCTTGTCAGGCTGTCCTGTAAAGGTGTTTCCGCTGAGAAGGTTGTTGCCTTTTACCAGAACTGTGGAAAGCCTGCGGTGCAGACCTATTTCGTACTGGGTCTTGAATCTCTTGAGAGCCTTCTGGTCCACTCCTGTCTGCTCGAATCTTTCGAATGCCTTGAAGAAGCAGTTGTAAAGGTCATCAAGGTCGACATCAGGATATGTAATGACAGAAGAAGTTACCATACCGTCGACTGCCATGGCGAACTGGTTGAAACCTACAGATGAGGCCAGTTTTTCCTCTTCTACAGCAATCTTATGAAGAGGACTGTTCTTGCCGTCCGCAATGAGTCTTGCGAGGAAATAGAGAGGGTATGAATCCTCATGGTACTGCTCTACAGAAGGGAAGGCAATATCCATCCTTGGTGCCTTTGCATACATGTCTTCATAGTAGACCTTCCTTGTCTGGTCAAGAGTCACTCTCTGTACAGGTACCGCTTCCGGCTTCGGACCTCCGGTTATCTCAGAAAAATACTTGTCCACCATCTCCTTTGCCGACTCCTTGTCAAAGTCTCCGGCAATCACGAGAGTGGCATTTGCAGGTGTGTAATATTTTCTGTAGAACTCCTTTACATCCTCTACAGTCGCACTCTGCAGGTCCTCGATCTTTCCGATGATGCTCCAACTGTACGGATGTCCTTCAGGATAGTAATATTTATTGAATACATCTCCGCTATGACCGTATGGACCACTTTCATGTTGCCTCTTTTCGTTGGAGACAACGTCGATTTCACGCTCCAGACCGCCCTGGGTCACGGTGTTGATGAAGAATCCCATTCTGTCGGATTCCATCCAGAGAACTCTCTCAAGTCCGTCTCTTGGAACGACCTCATAGTATTGGGTACAGTCGTAACTTGTACCTCCGTTAAACTCTCCACCCATTTCGTGGATCATTGAGAAGAACGAGTTGCGTGGAAGATTCTCCGAGCGCTGGAAAAGCATATGTTCGAAGAAATGCGCAAATCCGGTCTTTCCGGTCTTTTCGTTGGCAGAACCGACTCTGTACTGTATCGCAACGCCTACGATAGGGTCGGATTTGTCTTCATGAAGTATAACTTCCAGACCATTTTCCAATGTGTACTTCTCATACTCGATCTGAGCAGACTGTGGTTTGCAGCAGCATAATATCAGAACTGCTGCAAAAAGTGTCATACGTTTCATAGTCATTATATTATTCGGTTATTTCCAGCCTTGGGCCTTCATAGGGATTTCCACACCGTCCGGGGTGACAAGAGCCGCTCCTACCTCAGGTTTGGCGAGATGTCCGATGATATCGAATGTCTGGAAATCGTGTCTGAACTTGTCGTGTTTTCCGATAGGGATTGTGAAAAGAAGCCTGTAGTCTTCGCCTCCGTTCAATGCGGCCGACATAGGATCTATTCCGAATTCTTTTCCAAGATCGAAAGTCTTGCCTGCAAACGGCAGTTTATCCACATATATCTTCGCTCCGAGTCCGCTGTCACGCACGAGCCTCTTGATGGTGTCGGCAAGTCCTCTGGTCACCAGATATCCGTAAGACGGTATTATTTCCGCCTCTTCCATCTGACCGATGACAGACGGGTTTATCTGAGGCTTGAGATATGCCCCTACAAGGTTTTTATAGTCATCAAGGTTCGGCTGTGCCTTTGCATCACCACTCTTCTCGAACATCCTCTTTTCTCTTTCAAGAACCTGGAATCCGAGATATGCAGCACCGATATTGTCGGATATGCATATAAGGTCCATGCTTCTCGCTGCAGGACGGCGTTTTGCCGTGAGCATCAGGCACTCTCCCATTGATGATATGCTTATCGCAAGACCGTTCGGAGACGGTACAAGGTCAAGACTGACCTTCTTGTAGCCATGTTCGCGTGCCGCAGCGACAATTCCTTCCCACAATTCCTTTATATGCTTGAAATCAAGTTTTGAAGATATTCCGAGTCTTACATCCATCGTACGCGGATGCATGAATTCTGCATACAGTTCACCTGTTACTGCAGTCACGCATTTATATCCGAGATGCTTGAGAGGGAAATATGTAAGGTCGAAATCGATTCCCTCAAGGAACATGCGTGAATGTGCACCCGCTGCAGAACGGTTCCCCGCTTCAAACCAACTGCTTTCAAATGGCTTGTACGGGGTACCTTCATACAGTTTTGCTATTGCCTCGACTCTTCCGAGGTCTGAAAAAGTCTCTTCTTTCATCTTTATTGGATTTCAAAAGACTGTTCCTTGACATTCCAGCCTGAAATTTCAATATTCCTTACGTTGTCAATATCAGGAATGCGGCATGTGAATGTGCGTGTCTCACCAGGAGCCAGCGTTACGAGATTGTCGTTCCAGAATGCCGGAATCACATATTCTCCCTGAGCGTCCTTAGCCGCCATTCTTACGAAGAATGCTACGACAGAGGCTTTGTTGTTGAGTGTCACTTCGATGTTTTCGCCGTTCTTCTTCACGGTGATGTCCATGTCGGCAGCGGCGAGCCTGTCAAGTGAAGAGAAATCGGCATATTTCTTCATCTGGGTCCTCCACCATCTGTACTTGCTCCAGTCATGCTCGTCCATGTTCTTGGCCACGCAGTACTCGTTTCTTGACACTATATTGCCGTTTTCATCCTCCATTGAAAGGAATATGAAGTTCACGTCCTTCTTCACCTGAGGTACTCTCAAAAGAACCTTTGAAGCACCCATCGGAAGGGTAACGTATGATTTGGTCCTTGATACAGGCTTTCCTTCCAGATCATAGATATTCATCTTGACCTTGAGGGCTATATCTTCTTTCTCGTCATTTACCGCATATACGAAATTCTCTTCATAGTTGTAGATAAGTTGCTGAGGAGCGCAGCCCTTCTTCACCGACCAGTAAGCGGAAGTCGGAACGAGATACCAGTCGTACATCTGCCAGTAGAGTGAAGGCCATGCGGAGTTGAGCATCCACTGGATCACACCTGTAGAACGTGGGACATTTACTCTATGAGCCTCGATCATCGCTCTTGTTCCTTCATAGTCAAGGAAATGAGCCTTGCGGAGGAACTCGTCAAGGTTGTCTGCGCCACCCATTCTCTTGTTGATGACCATCTTAAGTTCGTTCAGGTCATGAAGAGCATCACGTGAAGTGGTGGTATGATAGTCATACTCGCTGCCCACAGGCCAGAGTCTGTCTTCCGGAATGAATTTCACGAGAGACTCCTTTACAGGCATCTGAGCGCCGATACCGATCTCTGTATTGAATCCCACTGCATTGCCCTTTGCATTCTCGTTGTACCAGTAATATGGTGCCTGCCACTCATATGGTCCCCACATCTTCATACCTGCAGGGCCGCTGAGTGAACTCTTTGCAGAGCCGGCATGTACCATATAAGGTCTTGTAGGGTCGATTTCCTCGAGAATATCAAGATATCTCTGCTCAAGAGCAGGACGTGGAAGCATATCGCTTGCGCCGTACCATCCGATTACAGACGGGTGGTTGCGCAGCCAGAGCACCTGATCCCTGAAAGATTCTGCAATAAGCGCCATATCTTCCTCTGATGAGATACATCCGTTCCTGTCATTAGGCTTTCCTGTATATACTTCCCACTCCCAGTGGCAACTCCAGCCTACAAGGGCCATGACACCCTGACGGTCGCATTCGTCATATACATTCTGTGATGTTCCCCATACTTCCTCGAAGCGGATGGCATTCATGTTCATGTCCTTCACATAGGCTACTTCGAGGGCATTGCGTGAATCTGGATTGCGGAGGAACATATCGTCTGTCCAGCCCGCACCCTTGATGAGGACCTTCTTGCCGTTGAGGATGAATCCGCGGTAGTTCTCTTCTGTAAGGTATGAATCGATCTGTCTGATACCGAAATCTATGGTCTGTGCGTCTGAAACCTTGCCCTTTGACACGAACGAAAGTTCCATTGTGTACATTTCAGGATTGCCGAGGTTATGGCACCACCACAGGCGTGGATTCTTCACATAAAGAGCCTTCTTGTCGTCTGCTGTAACCTTCACTGTCTTTGTCTCTCCTGCTGCAAGTTCCACAGGTACCCTGAAGGTCTTTCCATTGAATTTTCCGCAAAGTTTTCCCTTGACAGCCTCTGTGCTTGAGTTGCTCAGTTGTGCCTCTACACTTACCCATGCCTCGTCAAGATCCGCTGTGTCTACCTGTGTCCTCACTACAGGGTTCTTCATGCTCACGGCATTGCTGTAGCGGAGCCATACAGGTCTGAATATACCCATGCTCTCGTCTGCAGGACGTGGATTCCAGTCGACGAAACCGATGTTGAACTCACCCTTCTGCCATCTATGTACCTTCACTGCGAGGCAGTTTTTTTCCTTGATGATGTCTGTCACGTCGAATGAGAACTGTCTGAATGGTCCGTAAAGTTCATCAGCGGAAGCGACCTGTGTGCCGTTGAGCCATACGTCCGCACGATAACTTATACCGTCAAAGGCAAGTTCTACCCTCTGACCTTCCTTCAGGGCAGGAATATCGAAGGAAGTCCTGTACCACCATGGCTCATTGAACTGTTCCTTGTCGATGTCCTTGTAGTTTTTTCCGACGAATGCGTCCTGATACAGTCCGTTGTCGGTAGTGAGAGCGCCGAGAACTGTACATGGAACTGTTGCCTTGTACCAGTCCTGACCGCAGTCAGCGTCGGATGTAGACAATACGCCCGGTTCTACGTCAACCTTGGAAGATGCCTGGATGGACCAGCCTTCCGAAAGCATGATGTCCTGGTCCTGAACTTTCGGTCCCGAACATGAAATGAGGCAGATTGCTGCCGCAAAGGATAGAATGATAGTCTTTTTCATATAATTTTATAATAACTTTGCATCAAACCTACAAAGATACAAACTTTATGAGAATCATCCTGTTTTTTCTTGCATTTGCACTTGTTTCATGCAGTACGCCAGACGAAAGGGCGGCAAAACAGTTGGCATCGAGGGTAGTTCCAGGTTATGCTGACGACATCATTTTCCGTCAGACTACCGACACATCAGACGTCTTCGAACTTTTTTCTGAAGGCGACAAGATTGTGATCCGGGCCAACAACGCAAATTCAATGGCCACAGGACTCAACCATTATCTGAAGAACTTCTGCGATGTCACAGTCTCTTGGTATGCATTCGATCCGGTGCAATACCCCTCTCAGATGCCGGTCGTTGATAAGCCGGTAAGGGTAGAGGCCCGCACCAGGAACCGTTTCTTCCTTAACTACTGCACTTTCGGTTATACCATGCCATGGTGGAAATGGGAGGATTGGGAGCGTTTGATAGACTGGATGGCTCTCAATGGTGTCAATATGCCTCTGGCAAATACGGGGCAGGAGGCCATCTGGCAGAAGGTGTGGCGCAGGCACGGGATGTCCGACGCTCAGATAAGGGAATATTTCACAGGTCCGGCCCATCTGGCTTGGCACAGGATGTCCAATATAGATCATTTTGACGGTCCGCTTCCTCAGAATTGGATAGACTCCCAGGTGAAACTTCAGAAGAAGATTCTCCGGAGGGAAAGACAATTGAATATGAAGCCGGTTCTTTCGGCTTTCAGCGGTCATGTTCCCGAGCAATTGAAGGAAATATATCCTGATGCAGTTATTACCGATATTCCTCGCTGGAGCGGTTTCCCTGAGGAAAATCTCTGTCATTTCCTTTCGCCGACAGACCCCCTTTTCGCTCGGATTCAGAAGGAATTTCTGCAGGAGCAGGAGAGGATGTTCGGCACTGACCATATATATGGCGTGGACCTTTTCAATGAGATAGAGGCACCGTCGTGGGATCCGGAGACACTTGCGGCGATTTCGCGCGGTGCATATGATTCTATGGCCGCTGCCGATCCTGAGGCGGTCTGGCTTCAGATGGGATGGATGTTCTATTATGACAGAAAGCATTGGACCGAGGAAAATATAAAGGCATATCTGCAGGCCGTGCCGCAGGGAAAGGTGGTTATTCTTGATTATTACCTTGAGCATACCCCGGTGTGGACCATAACGGATAAATTCTACGGTCAGCCTTATATCCTTTGCTATCTCGGCAATTTCGGAGGAAATATCAGGATGATGGGCAATTTCCATCAGGCCTCGGAACGGATCGAGGATGCTTTTGAAAGGGGAGGGGACAACCTTGTGGGCATAGGCTCCACACTTGAGGGATTCGGAGTCAATATGTTCATGTATGAATATGTCCTCGACAAGGCTTGGAAGACAGGAATTAGTGATGACCAATGGGTGAAGAATCTTTCTTCCCGAAGAATGGGATTTGTTGATCCTGTGGCTGAAAAAGTGTGGAAGTCATTGACTGACAGCATATATATCGCGGGTTCATGTTCGAGTCAGACGCCTCTCGCGTGCGCGCGTCCTTGTTTAAATGGCTTCTGGCACTGGACCGCAATTCATCCGGTGAGATACGACAATGCGACATTGGTCAGAATATGGAAGGAACTTCTGCAGGTGCCGTCTGAGCGCTGGTCATATGTTTCCGATATAGTCAATATCGGTACGCAGGCTCTCGGAAATCATTTTGCCGATCTTCGCGACGAACTTACCCATGCATATAAGTCATCCGATATTGAAAGGGCCAGGGAATGTGTGGATGTGATGAAGCAGTTGCTTGATGATATCGATGCTCTTGCCGCCTGCGACCCGCAACTCAGTCTCAAGAGATGGCTTGACGATGCTTCTTCCTGCGCACGGACCGAGGATGAGGCGGCATATTACCGTCGCAATGCAAGGACTCTTATCACGATATGGGGTGAGGAGTGCAGTATCCGCGACTATGCGACCCGTCTGTGGAGCGGACTTGTGAAGTCTTATTATGCTCCGAGATGGCATATGTATTTCGAGGAGATCCTGGATTGCATGGAGGATGGTCGGGAATACGATGAAAAGGAATTTTTTAAGAAATGTGAGGAATTTGAGGACAATTGGGCCGCAAATGACAGTGAAATATTTTATAATGAGCCGGTTTCGGCATTAATTTTTTCAAAAGAATTAATTTCTAAGTATCAATTATAAAAATTTTTACTATATTTGCCGCCGTGTTGGTTTGCACCACAGCACACCACACTAAACTGACAAAAATTTAACCAATTAATAACTCAAATTTTCGATCATGAAAAAAATTATTTTCGCTTTGATGCTGGGTCTTGCAGCAGTTGCTTGTACCACAGCGGAGTATGACGATACTGCTATCAAGGAGCAGATCGGCGATCTCAATGACAGACTTACTGCTGTAGAGGAGGATCTCGCAACTCTTCAACTCAATGTTGATGGAATGAAGACTCTTGCTCAGGCGCTTAAGGATGGCAAGTATATCACTTCTGCTGAGAAGAAAGACGGTGTATGCACTATCACTTTCTCAGACAAGACTACTATCGTTGTTACTGACGGTAAAGACGGTGCTAATGGTGAGAAAGGTGATAAAGGAGACAAGGGTGACAAAGGTGATAAAGGTGACAAGGGTAACGATGGTGTAACTCCTACCGTTACAGTTAAGGAAGATGCCGGTGAACTTTACTGGTACATCAATGGTGAGAAGGGTGAGGCAGTATATGCAGAGGCACCTAAGTTCACAAGCAACGAGGGAACCCTTTATGTTACTTATCCTGGTTGCGAGCCGGAGGCTATCGGAGCACTTACAGGTGTGTCTATCTTCAAGACTGTTGAGGTTCTTGACAACACAGTGAAGTTCACATTCGTTTCAGAGACAGGTGAGGCTGGTGACTCTTTCGAACTTCCGCTTGACGCAAAATTCGCTCTCGAAATCAACAAGGAGGTTGGTCTTGAGGCTGGTGCAACTTCTGTCGATGTTCCTTTCGAGGTCAAGGGTTTCGCAACTACAGACGTTGATGTTCTTGCACATGGTTGCAACGCTGTTGTAGACGCAGAGGCTAAGGTTATCAAGGTTTCTGCTATCACAGAAGGTGCTGCTGTTCTCGTATTTGCTGACAATGGCAAAGGACAATCTTCAATCAAGAAGATCAGTTTCGTAGGTGAGACTCTCGAGGTTTCACCAGTAGACGAGGTTATCCCTGCAGAAGGCGGTTCAGTAGAAGTTACAGGTGTATCAAACGTTGATTTCGACGTTGTCATCCCTGAGGCTGCTTCATGGCTTTCAGTTGTAGTTACCAAGGGCGACTTCACTCTCACATTCACAGCAGAGCCTAACGAAGAGGCAGAGGCTCGCTCTGCAGAGGTTAAACTCGTTCGCGTGGGCACTGAGGATGTTCTCAAGACTCTTGTCATTGAGCAGGCTGCTGCAGCAAAGAAGGTTCTTAAAGTATCAAGAGAGTGGGGCTTTTATTCTTCTCCAGACGTAAACTGGTTTGATGGTATTGCAGATGGTCTTAAGGGAAGTTGGTATGGTGGTGATGCGAACCTTGCAATGGACGATGAATTCATTTATATTCCTTTCGGAACAGGAACACCAGGTGTCTACAAGATTAATATCAAGACTAAAGAGATTTCTACTCTTCCTGTAGATGGAATATCTGGTGGTACATACCCTACCGCTTGCGCAAGAATGGTTAAGAATACAGACCCTACTGTAAATAACGGAAAGGATATCCTTCTTGTTGGAAACCTTGCTCTCGCGAATGAACCACTCAAGTTCTATGCTTATATAAACGGTATTGACAATGCACCTGTATCTGTTTATAACCTCAATTCAGCAAGACGATTTGGTGATAAGTTCTCAGTTTCAGGAACTTGGCAGAGCGGTGTCATCTGGCTTAGATCAAATCAGGATAATCCGCTTGAGGCTATAATTCCTATCAACTCAGGTGCACTTCAGACTTGGATTGATGCGTATCGTATTACTAATGAAGACGATGCATGTATCAGCGAAATGTCTTGGTATCCAGTAGATGATAATACAAAACAAGATTATTGCCTCATGTCTACTACTTCAGATCTCGGAGTACACCTTATGAAGGGATGCTCATCTGCTGGTGCAGCGACTGAAGAGGCTGTCTTCCCTGAACTTGCAAAGACATTCGGTTATAAATTCTTTGAGTTTAATGGAAAGAAATATATTGCATGGACTTCTTTGAAGAATGGTAACGCCAAGCCGCTTCTTCAGATTATTGAGGGAGACGGAAGCAGTCTGGAGACATTGAAGAATGCCCTTACAAACTATAAAGATAATATCGTTGCAGAATTTGCTCTTTCTAATGCAGACAATGATCCAAATATTGCAGGTAATGCTGCGGCAAAGACTCTCTGTGATTGCGATGTTCGCGTAACTGATGACGCTGTTTATATCGTAGGATTGGGAGAGAACTGTGGTCTGTCACTGATTAAGATGGAAATGGTCAACGAGTAATGGACTTTACATAACTGATTTACGGCAACCCTTAGGGGCTGCCGTTTTTTTTGCGTTATGGTTATCTCCTTTGTCTCAGAGAGAATATCTTTCCCCACCATACCCTGCTGACAGTGTTCTTATTTCAGCGCCCACCCTCAGTCATAGCGAGGAGCACTTTCTCTGTCATTGCGAGATATCTACGATTCCTCACCTCATCGCGAACAGCAGTCTCTACACTGTCATTGCGAGATATCTACGATTCCTCACTCCATCGTGAACAGCAGTCTTCCCCCTGTCATTGCGGGCAGCACTTTTATTGTCATTGCGAGGCTTCATTGAAGCCGTGGCAATCTGATGGACAACTCCTCACCTCATCACGAACAGCAGTCTCTACACTGTCATTGCGAGGAACACTTTCATTGTCATTGCGAGGCCTCATCGAAGCCGTGGCAATCTGATGGACAACATAATGGAGATTGCCACGTCGCTATCGCTCCTCGCAATGACAGAGACATGCTGTTTACCACGTCGCTATCGTCCGTTCCTGCTACTGCACGATGCTTCGCTGCAAAAGTCCACAGGACTGTTTGCTTTTCGCTCGCGACCTCGCAATGACAGTGACGGCGTCGGATTTCTAGAGATAACAAGGCGAGTCAAGTGTGGCC
Organism: Bacteroidales bacterium; assembly: GCA_015060205.1. GTDB lineage: Bacteria > Bacteroidota > Bacteroidia > Bacteroidales > UBA932 > Cryptobacteroides. Next base: position 954 of record SUYY01000026.1, on the reverse strand, counting down.
ATTGTGTCGTTTTTAGCCCAAAACTGTCACACCGGTAAGGATATTCGCTTTAAAACCTGTTTTGGATGGCATGTGTACGGGTTTCTGACATAGAAATGCCACACCGGTCTTTATCAGGTCCGATTGTGATAGAGCAACAGTCAAGCGCGAGGACGGCCTTCAGGTCGAGCCGCCCGGAGCGCTTGAACTGTAGTTGCCGGAGGGCGTATATTCCGGCAACGGTGCTCTTGATGACATTTTCCCAGGAGTACCTGTAACAGTTTTGCAATGGAAACGTTACAGGTACCATAAAATTGTAGGGTATCTGGGACGGTTTCGTGGCAAAAGCGTAGCAGGTGGAACTGTATGTGTCACGACGCAGGAGTTTTGCCTTATACTCTTGCGTCGTGGCACGGATTCCGGAGAATGGCGCCGCTTTCCGTCACCACGCACGAGTTTAGCATGAAAGTCTTGCGTCGTGACAGAAAGCAGCAACTGAAGTGTCCACTGTCTTTGCGAGATGTCTACGATTCCTCACTCCATCGTGAACAGCAGTCTTCTCACTGTCATTGCGGGCAGCACTTTTATTGTCATTGCGAGGCTTCATCGAAGCCGTGGCAATCTGATACACTATGGACTGGAGATTGCCACGTCGCTATCGCTTCTCGCAATGACAGAGTACAGACAACTGCTCTTCGCAATGACATAAAACTGACCAGTGTCCTTTTCGCGTAATGATAGAAGCAGGCTGAGGCTCATCTTACAATGCCAGAAACCGGTCCGACTTCCAAAAAAAATCGATTTTTTTGAAAAATCCTCTTCGAAAAATCACTGTCTGAATATACCCAGACAGCGATTTTTCGATTTATCCGTTTACAATTTTTTTACGCGGATAAGTCTTCGGAACTTTGCAGAAACAATAATATCATACTATATGACAAACAATTCAGAACAAAAGGAGAATGTGGTGCAGAG
>SUYY01000085.1 GCA_015060205.1 Bacteroidales bacterium | reverse complement strand
ATTTCTTATAATTTCTTTCGACAAACTTCATCATGTCATCATAGCACTTGTCAAGCTCGGCTTTCTGCATATCAGTAAGTTCGAACTCGGTCAGTTCCCATTTACACTTGTCTTCCGGAGCAAGTGAGCCGTTCGGAACAGCCGGCTGCACCACATATGAGCGAGAAAGCATATTATCAAATACACCCAGACGCATCAGATAATACAATCCATATCCTCTGAGGCTGTCGTGAACGACAAATCTCTGGTCTATCATAAGACGATACATAGCAAATGCTTCGGTCAGACAATCCTCATTTTCGCCTTTCTTCATTTCCTGCCATACAAGTGATGTGATAGGAGCATAGGCGATCTTCTCCGAGATAAGGCCGGCTGTACCGATCTGACGTCTCTGATAAAGCCACTGCCAGCCGCCCCATGCAGAGAATACGGTCTTCACCGCCGGTTTTCCTTCCAGTTCCGCCTGCTGACGGTCATTGGCTTCCAGTTTATTGGATTCCTCCTTGATCCAGCCATACACATCCGGATATGTCTGTGCCAGGCTGATCAGAAGCTCTGCCGACGGAGCCGGACAGTCCTCATTCACATAGGTCTGAATGATTACAGGCCTTTTGGCAACTGTTGCAAGAGAATCATAGTACTCACGTATATCCGCCTCGGTCTTTCCATAATAAGGGGGACGGGCAGCAAATACCAGATTGACTCCCGACTCAGTCGCCATCTTTTCTGCCTCACGGGCAAAAAACATCATCTCGGCAATGTCGTCACCATTTACTCCGAGAGTAAGGACGGTCTCTTTAGGATTGTCTTTCCACTCCTCTACAAGAGCTTTCATACCGGCAAGGCGTTCCTCCACAGTGAGAAGGTCAATGGCATCATTGGACTGAGGCCAGATCACGCCAGGAGTGTCCCACTCCGCTGCAAAACAAGCCTCCTTCACAAGGTTTTCATAATTGACCGAACCATCCTCATGATAAGGGGTGGAAAGGATAAGAAACGGTCCCTCGATTCTCTCCTGCTGAACAGTCTGAGGCTGCTGCGTGCAGGACACAATAGCCAGAACGGCTAAGAAAAGTACTTTCTTCATATATCTCATATTCTATTATTGCCAAAACACTTCAACAGGATTCTGACCGGTGAGCGGGTCATGTCTGTTTATATCAAGGAACGGATTGTAAGTCAGTTCATCAAAAGGATATGCATTGATCAGTCCCTTACGGACAAGCTGCCAGTCTTCGTCGTACTGGAAATTCTCTCCGAAGAATTTTCCTGTATAAGGAGAGCTTCCCTCAGTCTGCTCCGGAAGCTTGAGGAATTCATTCTTCGGCTTGGCAATCATCCTCACGATCCAGTTAGCACCCATGCGGTGGGTATCAAAGTATTCATGATGCTCGAACGGCATCTCGAAGCATCTTTCCCAGAAGATGGCATCCAGAAGTGCCGTGACATCCCCTTTGAAATCTTCAGTTTTCCAATCTGCCGGCTCGGAAGACTCCCTGATATTTCCCGCATCATCTCTGTATTTGCGCGCACGGGCGAGTATCACATTGACATAATCGACCGCAGTCTTGCCGTGCTGGTTGGCAGAAAGTCCATGAAGCCACGCTGTCGCCTCAGCGGCAATCATATAGACTTCAGCCAGACGCATTACATAAAGGTCTGCATTTCCCACACTATTGTTGAATGTCGGATCATAGTATTTCTTGTAGAACGGAATACCACCTGTCTTGAGCGAATAGTCCGCAGTCATCTTGACTCTCCATTTCGAAGGATAGCATTGTGCAACAGTACCCTCTTTGCCATTGTAATCATTATAGATGATATTGACTTTCAGGCGCGGATCAAGACAGTCGACATAGATATTGTCATTGTAGCCGACATCTGTTCCCTTGATACCGCCATAGGTCTCGCACCACTTCTGGAAGAACCAGCGGCAAGGACGGCAACGGCCACAGTTTCCGCTGTTCTCACGTCCCTCGTAATAGTTAGGCAGTGCCCACATTGAAAGGCCGCTGCCGGCTCCGTTGCTCTCAGGAGATCTCGGCATCGCCCATATGCGTTCCTTGGACCGCCAGTCATCAGGTTCAGTCCACCTGAAGAGGTCGCCGTATATTTCCTCAAGCTCGAAAGGGCCGTTCTCTATCACGTTCTGTGCATCAGCCAATGCCAGTCTGAAAGCATCGTCAGGTCCGTTGATTCCTATCTTGGAAAAGTCTGGAGTACGGTTCACCCAGAAGTTGTCGTCAGGATGCTCAAGAAGAGTACCGATAGTGAGATAGACAAGGGAACGGCATGCTGTAGCCGCATAGTTGCAGACTCTTCCCGAAGAGTTGCCGGAAACGGCAATCATCTCGTCGAATGTACGCATAGTCCTCTCCGCCACATTAAGATCCTCGACGATCTGACAGTATACGGTCCAGAAATTTTCACGAGGCTTGTAAAGTTCTTCCGAACTTATACCGACAGGAGCTTCGAGATGAAGACTTACATCACCCCATATGCGGACAAGGTAGAAATAGGCCATTGCCCTCACGAAATATACCTCGCCTACTATCTTCTCAATATAAGCTGCATCCACAGGACTATCCTTGACTATATCAAGGAAATGGTTGCACAGATATATCGTCCTGTAGAAATTCCTGAAAGAACCATATCCTTCCGGATGGTTGGCAAATCTCGTGAATTTAAGAAGACTGGTCCATCGCTGCTGAGGATTGTCGATAGCACCTGTATTGCCCCATATGGCAAGTCCCGAACCGGTAGCGAGGAATTCGCAGAAAGGATTGTCCTTGAAACCGCTGGCAGCCATCTGATGATGGATACCAAGCACAGCGGATTCCAATGCATCCGGAGTGGATATCATTGATGACTTGTCGTAGGATGTTCCCAGTTTCTCGTCAAGAAAACCTGAGCATCCTGTCAACATTACTGCAATAAGAAATGCAGAGGATATTTTTATAATATTTTTCATGATTAGAAGGAGATCTTGACATCAAACATATAAGTACGTGCTGAAGGGTATGATCCGGCGTCGATACCATATTTCTGCACCCTTCCAAACACATTCACATCCGGGTCATATCCGCTGTATTTTGTCCAGCAGAAAAGGTTTTTTCCCGATATCGCAAAAGACAGATGCTTTATGAACGAGTTTCTCTTGAACGGCACTGAATATGAGATTGATGCATTCGCCAGTCTGAGATAAGAGCCGTCCTCGACGAATCTGTCAGAACACAGGTTCAGATCACCGGTATGCTTGATGGCCTGCGAGAGGGCCGGCCACTTGGAATCCTTGTTCTCCGGAGTCCAGCAGTCGAATACAGGAGCCCTGAGCCTGTTTGCGGACTTTGTGGACATGTCGCTGAGGTTGGCAAGCTGCATATTGTAGACATCATTGCCATATGAACCCACAAAGGATGCAGACAGCGAGATTCTTCTGAACCTCAAAGATGTATTGAAACCGTAAGTAAAATCCGGATTCGGGTCACCGATCACCACCTTGTCGTAAGTATTGATCAAGCCGTCTCCATTGACGTCCACAAACTTGATGGCACCGGCTTCACGAGCCATTTTAGGATCGGTCTTTTCCTCTTCACTCACCACCCAGTCCACAGTCTCTCCCTCCTGAATGAGCCCTTCTGTCTTCAGACCATAGAAAAGACACATCGGTTCGCCTTTTATGAAGACATTGAGATAATCTGCATTGATAGACGAACTCGAAAGCTTCTCTCCGGCGAAGTACTCCACCTTTCTCTTCGGCTGGTCTGCATAGACATACATCTCAGTTGTTCCTGCGCCACTCGGGTCTATCGATAGGATCTTGTTGCGGTTGAGGGTGAAGTTTCCTCCGATGGTCCACTCCCAGTTCCTTGTAGAGACAGGCACCGTATTGAGAGTAAGTTCAAATCCGGTATTGGATATTGATCCCATATTGACATATGGATTGTATACACCGGCAGAAGCCGCAAGCACCCTTGTCTGAAGAAGGTCATCGGTCACCTTGTAGTACCCGTCGGCAGCCAGCACAAGACGTCCCTTGAAGAAATCCAGATCAAGTCCGACATTGTACTGGGATGTGGTTTCCCATTTAAGTCCTCTTGACGGAAGATAGAGCGATGACAACGCCATCAGCTTATGGTAGTCGTTCTCATGTGTCGCAGATGCCGTAACTGAATATCTGTAGGTCGTCTGGTAAGATGGTATGCCCTGATTACCGACCGTACCCCAGCCGAGACGAAGCTTTGCCGATGTGAATGCAGGAATGGCAAACCTGACTTTTCTGAACCATGGTTCGTTGCTGATGCGCCACGCAGCCGCAAACGACGGAAACTGAGCCCATCTGTTCTTTCCGACAAACTTAGACGAACCGTCGAGACGGTAAGTGGCAGTAATCACATATCTTTCCGCATAGTTGTAGGTAGCTCTGGCAAAGAACGACAGCAACTGACTTTGTGACTCCGAATATCTCTGCCATGCATAAGGAGCCGAATTAAGACTTGCGGTCAATGCCTTGTACTGTCTCACGTTGGTACCTTCGACTGTCATCGACTTGACGAAAGAAGAAGATGCGGAATGACCGAGAGTACCCATTATCCTGTGCTTCTTTATCTTCTTGTTGATCTGGAGAAGGTTGTCCCAGTTCCAGTTCAATATGTGGGAATGTCCGACAGAACCATGTGAGCCTGTTCCCTGAGAGTTGATTCGTGAGGACTTGAACATGGTACGCTCAGCAGCACGAAAATCCGCTCCAAATGTGGTCTTGAAAGAGAGCCAGTCGAGGATCTTCACTTCCCCATATATGCTCGCAATGACACGGAATTCATTACGCTTGCTTTCATAATCACTCAACCACATATCAGGTCCGGACAGTCTGGACTGGTCATCCATACTCATCTCCAGTCCTTCATCATCATACTCCACCACCCTTCGCAGAGGTCTG
>SUYY01000084.1 GCA_015060205.1 Bacteroidales bacterium | reverse complement strand
CATTCCGAACAGAGAAGTTAAGCTCACCATCGCCGATGGTACTGCCCCACCAGGTGGGAGAGTAGGTAGCCGCCATGAACCTTACGACACCCTGTCATCAGACGATGACGGGGTGTTTTCGTTTATATGACACAAATAATAAGGACGGCGACTGCACCATCCTTATCGTCATTGAACCGTAAGGGATTAATATGTTTTATTTCAGGATTTGTGATGCGTGATTCTTTGTATCTACCTTTTCGATGATTTCAGTCAGGATTCCATTCTCGTCGAAGATGAAGGTCGTACGCATGATACCCATGTATTTCCTTCCGTACATGCTTTTCTCTCCCCATGCACCGAAAGACTGGATCATTTCTGTTGACGTATCAGCAAGAAGAGTGAACTGAAGTTCATATTTCTCAGCAAATTTCTTATGTGATTTCACGCTGTCCTTACTCACACCGATCACATTGTATCCCCTTGCAATCATAGCCTCATGATTGTCGCGCAGGTTGCACGCTTCTGCGGTGCATCCGCTGGTGTTGTCCTTAGGGTAGAAATATATTACTGTCTTCTTGCCGAGCAGGTCCTTGCTGCTCACGATATTGCCGTCCTGGTCCATGACCTCGAATCCAGGCATTTTGTCTCCTATTTTCAACATGCTGATTGTGTTTTAGAATTCTTCCCTGATCTTGTAGTTGTTTCTTTCGCTGCTGTTGCGCGAAATCATCTCGCATATGAATCCTGCAAGGAAAAGTTGGACGCCGAGCAGCACGGCAACCAGAGCAAGGTAGAAGAGAGGCTGGTCTGCAACAGGTCTGAATGTAAGCCCGTTAGCCTGCTGGATAAGTTTCTCGACTATTACCCATAACGCAAGGAAGCCTCCTGTAAGGAACATAAGTATGCCGGTGAATCCGAAGAAGTGCATAGGCTTCTTTCCGAAACGGCTAAGGAACCAAAGTGATATGAGGTCAAGCAATCCGTTGACAAATCTTTCAAGACCGAATTTGCTCACTCCATATTTGCGTTTCTGGTGTTGTACCGGTTTCTCTGTGATTCTTCCGAATCCGGCATTCTTGGCAAGATACGGGATATAGCGGTGCATTTCTCCGTAGACCTCTATGTTCTTCACAACCTCATTCCTATATGCCTTCAGTCCGCAATTCATGTCGTGAAGATGGATTCCTGTCACCTTGCGGGCTGTCCAGTTGTACAGTTTTGACGGAAGATTCTTTGTGAGTTTGTTGTCGAATCTCTGTTTCTTCCAGCCGGATACTATGTCCCATCCCTCTTCTGTCACCATCCTGTACAGTTCAGGTATTTCTTCAGGTGAATCCTGGAGGTCTGCATCCATGGTTACTACGACGCGTCCTTGAGCGGCGGCAAAACCATGATATAGTGCTGCTGATTTTCCGTAGTTACGGCGGAACGAGATTCCTCTGATTGCAGGGTTCTTTGCAGAGAGTTCCCTGACATGTTTCCATGAGCCGTCCGTGCTTCCGTCGTCCACCATGATTATCTCATAGTTGTATGAATTGGCTGTCATGACTGCCTCTATCCACGATATAAGTTCAGGAAGCGACTCTTCTTCGTTATATAGTGAAATGACTATAGAAAGGTCTTTTGCGTATTCCATGTCTTATTGTTCATCTGGTTTGTAGTCTGCAAACGGATCTTTTGCCGGAATGCCGCGGGAAAGTGCAGCAGAGACGATGGTACCGAATAAGTAGCAGTAGATGAGATTCGAGAAGAATGCAATCTGAGGCATCTTGTCGATCATGGTCTCCAGCATTGCCCTGGAATTGGAATCAAGTATGCTGTTCATCTGCTGGAACATCAACTGATACTGTTCGGTGTAGTAATCTGCGGAAATATATCCCATATTGGCAAATGTTGCTCCCGAATATACCAATGCCGACAGAAGGGCCGTCACCATTCCCATGCGGAATGTGGCCGCATTGTCCGCAGACGGGTTTTCTGATGAGAACTTCTTCATGAAGAAGTACATCATATATATGCATCCTCCGGTCTCGGCTACCCATACTGCAAATCCTGATATGCCTGTCATTACAGGTGAAAGGCCTTTTGTACTGAGGAATTGCCCGATGAACATACTAGCCGTTGATATCAGACCCATGATGAGTCCAGCCGTTCCGGCATTGTTCCACATAGATTTTTTTACCGTTGTGTCCATAATATTCTCATATAGTCTTACAAAGATAGAAAAAAATTCCTACCTTTGCATGCTTGATTTGACAATACGTAGAAACTTAAATTATATAAGTATGATTAACATTACATTTCCTGATGGTAGCGTGAGACAGTACGAGCAAGGAGTCTCTGCTTTTGATATTGCAAACAGCATAAGTCCAAGATTGGCAGCAGATGTATTGGCAGCAACGGTGATTCCGTCTGCGGATACCACAGGAAAGGGTATGGTATACGATGTGACACGTCCTATCAACGAGGATGCGGCCATCAGACTTCACAAATGGGAGGATGCCGAGGCAAAACATGTGTTCTGGCATTCTTCTTCGCATCTTCTTGCAGCCGCTCTCGAGGCTTTGTATCCGGGTGTCAAGTTCGGTATAGGACCCGCTGTCGAGACGGGATTCTATTATGATGTGGATTTCGGTGACAAGACTCTTGTAGAAGCGGACCTCAAGGCCATCGAGGACAAGATGATCGAACTTGCACGTCAGAAGACTCCGTTCGTCAGGACAGAGGTTTCAAAGGCAGATGCAATGAAGACATTTACCGAGAAGGGTGACGAGTACAAGTGCGAACTCATCAGCGAACTCGAGGACGGAACCATCACATTCTATACAAACGGAGACTTCACCGACCTTTGCCGTGGACCGCATCTTAAGGATACTTCAGTGATCAAGGCTGTGAAACTTACGGCGATAGCAGGTGCATACTGGAGAGGAGACCAGGAGCGTCAGATGCTTACACGTGTATATGGTGTGACTTTCCCTAAGAAATCCCTTCTGGACGAATATCTCCAGATGATGGAGGAGGCCAAGAAGCGTGACCATAGAAAGATCGGTAAGGAGATGGAACTCTTTACATTCTCGCAGAGAGTAGGACAGGGTCTTCCATTGTGGCTTCCGAAAGGTGCGGCGCTTCGTGAGCGTCTCGAGAACTTCCTCAAGAAACTCCAGAAGTCATATGGCTATCTGCCTGTAATCACTCCGCATATCGGAAACAAGGACCTTTATGTCACTTCAGGTCACTATGCAAAATATGGAAAGGACTCATTCCAGCCGATCCATACACCTCAGGAAGGCGAAGAGTATCTGCTCAAGCCTATGAACTGCCCTCACCACTGTGAGATCTACCGTTCAAAACCACGTTCATACAAGGATCTTCCGCTCAGACTTGCCGAGTTCGGAACAGTATATCGCTATGAGCAGAGCGGAGAACTTCATGGCCTTACACGTGTGCGCAGTTTCACACAGGATGACGCGCATCTTTTCTGTCGTCCAGACCAACTCAAGGAAGAGTTCTGCAAGGTTATCGACATCATCCTCTACGTATTCAAGACATTGAATTTCAACGAGTATATTGCTCAGGTATCTCTTAGAGACCCTGAAAACAAGACCAAATATATCGGAACTGACGAGAATTGGGCGAAGGCAGAGGCTGCTATCATCGAGGCTGCCGAGGAAAAGGGACTCAATACTGTGGTAGAGTACGGTGAGGCAGCATTCTATGGTCCGAAACTTGACTTCATGGTGAAGGATGCCATCGGCAGAAAGTGGCAGTTGGGTACAATTCAGGTCGACTACAACCTGCCGGAGCGTTTTGAACTCGAATATATAGGAAGCGATAACCAGAAACATCGCCCTATCATGATACACCGCGCACCGTTCGGATCTCTCGAAAGATTCGTGGCTGTGCTTCTGGAGCATACCGGTGGAAAACTTCCTCTCTGGCTCACTCCGGATCAGGTTAACATCGTGCCTGTCAGTGAAAAATACGAGGAATATGCAAAAAAAGTTTGTAGTTTGCTGAATAATTCCGATATTCGCGCCGCCGTTGACGACAGGAACGAAACTCTCGGTAAGAGAATCAGGGAAAGCGAGTTAAAGAGGATTCCTTTCCTTGTGATCGTGGGAGAAAAGGAAATGTGTGACGGCACGGTATCTGTCAGAAGACAGGGAGGTATTGACGCAGGAACTATGCCAGTTGATGATTTTGTCGCATTGGTAAGCAATGAGATAAAGGATCAGTTGTCATAGTCTGATTATATTGTATTAACTTAACTTATAGGAGGAACTATTTATCGCAGCACCATTTAGACCAGGTCCGCGCCCGAGTGGCCCAAGACCTAACAATCGTCCGGGCCAGAGGCCTAACAACATGAAGAAGGACGAGGACGGATTGAGAATCAATGAGGAAATCACAGCCTCGCAGGTACGTCTCGTAGGAGAGAATATCCCGGAACAGGGGGTCTACTCTTTGAGAGATGCCCTCAGGATGGCTGATGAACAGGAACTCGATCTGGTGGAGATAAGCGCAAAGGCTGATCCTCCTGTATGCAGGATAATGGACTATCAGAAATATCTCTATCAGCAGAAGAAGAAGGCTAAGGAGATGAAGGCGAATGCTGCGAAGATAGTCATCAAGGAAATCAGGTTCGGTCCTAATACGGATGAGCACGATTTCCAGTTCAAGTTGAAGCATGCGCAGGAATTTCTGCAGGAGGGATCGAAGGTTAAGGCCTCTGTGTTCTTCAAAGGACGCTCGATCATCTATGCTGACCAAGGAGAGAAACTGCTTCTTAGATTTGCGGTGGAACTTGAAGATTATGGTAGAGCAGAGCAGATGCCTAAACTTGAAGGAAAGAGGATGATCATGATGATCGCCCCGCTTAAGAAAAAGTAATCCAAGTGATTGGATAATAATAATTATTAACTAAATCAAATTTAACTATGCCAAAAATGAAGACCAACTCCGGTTCAAAAAAGC
>SUYY01000025.1 GCA_015060205.1 Bacteroidales bacterium | reverse complement strand
CAGCAAAAGCTGAATATGAAGATGCGATAAAGAAATAACCCATTAAATTTTATGTATATGAAAAGAATTTTAACAATTCTGGCATCGGTGGCCATGGTTATGGCAGCCGTGTCATGTGAGGAGCAGACAGATTCTGCGACTCTCAGTCTTGATCGTCCTCTTTATTTCCTCGTCCCGGGGACTCCTATGACTCTAGATGTCGTGGCAAGTTCCGCTCCGACTTCGGATCTTACTGTCGGGCTCGCGTTCACCGGAACTGCTGTCATGGATGAGGACTATACTGTTTCGTCTGCAGTTGCTGTCATTCCTGCAGGAGAATTGAAAGGTACAGTGGAGATCACTCCTTCTGCCGAGTTTGATCCTGCTAAAGAGATCGTTGTGACAATGACTCTTCCAGCCGGTTATACTCTTGGAAGAACAAAGACAGCTGTCATTACTTATGGCTCCAGTGAGCAGGTGGTCTACAACTTTGCAACTGGAGCATCAGATGTCGTTGGCTCTTACAAGATAGAGGTAAGTTTCGAGGGTGTCGAGTCTGAAGGAAGCTGGAGGGCAACTAAAGATATGCAGATTCCTTATACAATCACTCCGCTTGATGGTGCGTCAGCATCACAGATTGTAGCGGATGAGCAGTACTTTACAATTGCTGCCGGTGACTATAAGGCCTATCTGACTGTCAGACCAGGTAAGGACTATGATAATTCCAAGTTTGAGGTGGCTCTTGATGCTGACCAGTTGTTCATTGAGGGAGAAAACAAAACTATCACACTTAATGTAAGAGGAATTGTAGAGCTTTCAGATCTCGTCGGTACTTGGGAGTTTGCTGAAGTGCTTGACCTCGAGGAGATTGAGTTTTGGTATATGGATTATGAAGATGATCCGGACCTTCTTCCGACCCACAATGAAGGATTCAAATTTACTATCAGCGAGAATGGCGGTAAATATAAGTTTACTCCTTCAGGTGAAGGTGACTGGATGAAGTACTTCAGAGAATCAGAAATCTCATATTGCGCTCCTGTCAATATGTGCGCAAATGGTTTTGCAACAGGTGATTACACTTCGTCAGAAATCAATATGTTTGTAAGCGAGTCAGAGGGAGTATTGTCTTGTGAACTTACTTATTTCTCACTTTCATCAGTCAACAGGTCCTTTGACAATGAGTCAGAAAGTCTTGGAACTGGTGCTATTGCAATTAATTATGATGCTGATGGAAATCTTCTTGTACATCTTAAGGACTACGATGAACCACCGTTCGGTTTCATGTGGTGGGATGGCTTTGAGGGTGAAATGTTCGGATTTGTCTCACGTTTCACAAAGGAACAATAGACTGAATCAGAATTCCCTGATACTATAAGATTCCAGTGTGGGCGAGCGGAGCATAAACCTATGCTCCTGCTCCGCGAGCCACACCGGAATCTTTATTATTGTCATGTAATCTACAGTATGTTCAGGCTCTGCTCCTTTATCTTTTCAAGTTCATCCTTCATCTTCACCACGATCTTCTGAATTTCCGTGTGATTGGCCTTTGAACCGGTTGTGTTGATCTCACGTCCCATTTCCTGTGCTATGAATCCGAGTTTCTTTCCCGGATTCTTCTCGTTCTCGAGAGTGTCAAGGAAATATCTGCAATGCTGTCTCAGACGTACCCTCTCCTCGTTAATGTCGAGTTTCTCGATGTAGAATATCATCTCCTGCTCCAGACGGCTCTGGTCAGGCTCGGCCTTGAGTTCAGCAAACCTTGACAAAATTTTTTCCCTTATCGCATCGACTCTTTCCTTTTCGAAAGTCTCCACCTGTGCCGAGTATTCCAGTATCTGGTTTACCTTGGAAGTGACATCCTTCTGGAGTACTTCTCCTTCCTTTTTCCGGAATGCATTGATCTCTGCAAGTGCGGAATCTATGCACTTTTCCACTATAGGCCAGTTCTCTTCCGTGATCACGTCCTGTTTCTTTGAATCCATCACTTCCGGCATTTTCAGAATGAGGGTCAGAAGGTCGTTAGGATTCTTCAGTTGAAGGTCATATGCACCGACCATGCTTCCGAGAGTCTCTATCTGGCGGTAATATTCCATTGCAAGGTCCATGTTGATCTTCTTTGCACTGTCTGCTGCATTAGGCTCGAAGGTGATGAAGAAGTCGATGTTGCCTCTGGTGAGTTCTGCTGCAATCTTCTGTCTCACTTTCATTTCCTTGTCCTTGGGAAGCATGGACGTCTTTATGCTTATGTCTGCAGTCTTTCCGTTGAGTGAACGGACTTCCACTGTGATTTTTCCTGTCTCGAGCAAAGCCTCGGCCTTGCCATATCCTGTCATTGACCTGATCATAATCCTTTATTGTAAAAAATTTTGTACAAAAGTACTGAAAAATCCGTATATTTGCCTGAATATTCGCAAAAAACAATGACCCATAGTATGGAAGAGTTGAATAAAGAAACTAACGAAGTAAAGAATCTGAACTTTCTTGAAGAGATTATCGAGGCAGACCTAGCCAGCGGAAAATGTGAATCAATAATGACCCGCTTCCCGCCTGAACCGAACGGATATCTCCATATCGGACATGCAAAGAGCATCTGCATCAATTTCGGTCTTGCAAAGAAATATGGTGGAAAGACCAACCTCAGATTTGACGATACAAATCCGGTAAAGGAAGATACAGAATATGTTGATTCCATAAAGGAAGACATCAAGTGGCTCGGCTTCGAGTGGGAGAACGAGAGGTATGCTTCCGATTATTTCGACCAACTTTACATCTGGGCGGAGGAACTCATCAAGAAGGGACTCGCTTATGTGGATGACCAGACTCAGGAGGAAATCCGTCAGAACAGAGGTACTGTCCAGGTGCCGGGTACGGAGAGTCCTTACCGCAACCGTAGCGTAGAGGAGAATCTGACTCTCTTCCGTGAAATGCGTGACGGTAAATATGCAGAAGGTGAGAAGGTCCTGCGTGCAAAGATAGACATGGCTCATCCGAACATGCTTTTCCGTGACCCTCTGATGTACCGTATCATTCATGCAGACCACCATCGTACCGGCAGCAAGTGGTGCATCTATCCTATGTATGACTATGCACATGGTCAGTCGGACAGTATAGAGAATATCACTCACTCCATCTGTACCCTTGAGTTCGACGTTCATCGTCCGCTTTATGACTGGTTCATCGACAAACTTGAGATATTCCCTTCTCATCAGCATGAGTTCGCAAGACTTAATCTGACATATACAGTGATGTCGAAGCGTAAACTTCTCGAACTTGTAAAGAACAATTTCGTGAGCGGCTGGGATGACCCTCGTATGCCTACCATCTGCGGTATCCGTCGTCGTGGCTATACTCCGGAGTCCATCCGTATGTTCGCAGAGAAGGTGGGTGTGGCAAAGCGTGAGCAACTCATAGACCTTCAGTTGATGGAGTGGTGCGTGCGCCAGGACCTTAACGAACGCTCAAACCGTTATATGGTGGTTCAGGATCCTGTCAAACTCACTATCACCAACTGGGAGCCTGACAAGGTGGAATGGTTCGATGCTCCTCTGAATCCTGCAGATCCTGAAGGACCGTCACGTAAGGTGCCTTTCACAGGTGAGGTATATATCGAAAGAAACGACTTCATGGAGGAACCTCCAAAGAAATATTTCCGTCTCAAGCCGGACGGCGAAGTGCGTCTCAAATACACCTACATCGTGAAATGTCAGGAAGTTGTTAAGGACGAGAACGGAAATATCATTGAAATCAAATGTACTTACGACCCGACTTCAAAACCGGGAGCAGGTGAGTGGCGTTCTGTCAAGGGAACCATTCATTGGGTGTCTACAGAACATGCGAAGGAGATTGAATTGAGACTCTACGACAAACTCTTCACTGAGGCACAGATGGGACAGATTCCTGAGGGAGAGGACTACAAGAACTATCTGAATCCAGAATCCCTTGTACTTGGAAAGGGTTATGCGGAACCTGCACTTCTCGAAGACAACTCGGGCATTGCCGTGCAGTTCGAACGCGTAGGATACTTCTTCAAGGATCCTGATTCGACACCTGAGCATTTTGTATTCAACAAGACAACTGCTCTGAAGGACAGTTTCAAATTTTAGACGTCTGACAGATATTCAAATAAGGCTGTATTCCAGGACTTTTCCACGGAATGCAGCCTTTTGATTTATCCTCTGCTCTTGCTGTAACTTACGATGATGACTCCGCCGAATACCATGAAGGCGGCGAGTACTTTCTGCCAGGTGAGGACATCCATGCCTATGCAGATGCTTATGACAATCGCTATGATGGGCTGGACATAGGAGTACATGCTCACCAAGGTCGGCCTGATGCGTTTCTGACCGACAGGAATAAGGAAATATGTGATGAATGTTGCGCAGACTATCAGGTAGAGCAGTTCTGCAAGTTGTATCTTGGGAATGGAAGCCCAGTCGAGTGTCACGACCTCTTTCCCTGCAAATGGAAATGACACCACAAAGGCAAAGAGGAATATCCATTTCATGAATGTCACGACCGAATATTTTCCTATAAGCGGCTTGAATATTCCGAGGTACATAGAGAAACTCAGGCTGTTCAATATTATCATGAATATTCCGAACATTGTGGTTTCCTGCGCTCCTCCTGCTCCTCCAGCCTTGCTTACAATCAGATATATGATACCGGCAAAACTTATCGCTACTCCTCCTGCCTTCTGCCATGTTATCGGTTCCTTGATCACAAGGGCTGCAATCGCCATTGTATATATAGGTGACATTGCAGTCAGGATGGAACAGTCCATCGGAGTTATATAGGGTATGCCGATGAGGAACGTGATCTGACATGTGAAGAATCCGAGCATGGATGCTGCAAATATCTTCAGATAGTCCTTCTTTTCGACCTTTTCCTTAGGCATGAAGGCAGAAAGAAGCCAGAACAGTCCGCCGGCTCCTATCGACCTGAGGCAGAAGATGGCAAGCGGCGAGATGAGATGTCCGCTTGTGAGGTCCTTGCATACGATTATATTGAAACCGAAGATGGAATATGCGATGAGGCATGCCAGATGCCCTGTTATCGAATCTTTTTTGAACATATCAGGTAGTGATGAGTATTATTATGCCGCTTACGCCGATATAGGCATATACGATATAGGTGAATATACGGTTGGGGATATGTCTGAAGGCCCAATTGCCCAGAAGCATGCCGACTGCTATCGCCCCGAGAGAGAAAAGATAGCATCTGCCTACAGCGGGAGTGATGAAGCCGTTGCAACCTCTGACTATGGTCATCATAGTGTTTCCGATGACGAAGTACATCTGTGTCATGGCCATGTAGTGTTCCTTGTCAGGTTCAGATGTTATGAAATACAGGACTGCAGGAGGTCCCTGCATGCCGAAAAGGCCTCCCATTATTCCGCTCAAGGCTCCTGCACCTATCTGGAAGGGAAGTCCGGGCCTGATCATGCGTTTGATCCTGTCCTTGAAGAAACTGAAGTATAAACTGATGAATATCAGGATAGTTCCGAGTATCATGCGCATCATCCTGCCTTCAATCCTGTCGAGGATGCATATCGCGATGGCTGAAATAAGAACAAAGGTGACGAGTATGGGGAGGAGTCTCTTCCATGATACATATTTCCACATCCTTGCCACAATCACTGACGATGTAGTGAGGGCAAGCAGTCCGGACAGGGCGGTCGCCTCTCCATATGAAGGCATCAGGAAGGGAAGCAGGGTCATGATGAATATACCGAAACCGAAGCCGGTGGTGCGTTGTACGAAACTCGCGCCGGTTGCCAGAAGCATTATATATGGTATATTTTCAAACATTCGCGCAAATTTACAGCATTATGGTATATTTTTAGTCATAAAATTCATATATTTGCGTTGATGAAATTCTACCCCTCATATATTTCGCTTCGATGGTGGCGTCTGATTGATTAGTTCGGTCAGGCTCGCTTTCTTGTGTAATATATATTTATATGTATGTGAGACTGTCCGTCAGGTACGGTCTTTTTTTTATTTATTATAATTCGAACTGCTATGAGACAGAAGAAATTCATGCTGTCGGAAGACATGATTCCACAGAAATGGTACAACATACAGGCCGACATGCCGGTCAAGCCGATGCCGATGCTTGATCCTCAGACAAAGAAACCGGTCACGGTAGAGGACCTTTCCGGTCTGTTCTGCAGGGAGTGTTCCCGACAGGAACTCAATCAGACTGACAGATGGATCGACATACCTGAAGAAGTGCGTCAGAGATATGCCAACTACAGATGCACGCCGCTTGTCAGGGCATATGGACTGGAAGAGGCATTAGGCACTCCTGCACATATATATTTCAAGAACGAAAGTGTCAGTCCTATCGGTTCGCATAAACTCAATTCCGCTCTTGCCCAGGCATATTACTGTAAACAGGAAGGGGTTACCAACGTCACCACAGAGACCGGTGCGGGACAATGGGGTGCGGCACTTTCGTATGCGGCCAAGGTCTTCGGTCTGGAGGCGGCAGTGTATCAGGTGAAGATAAGTTATGAGCAGAAGCCTTATAGAAAGAGCATAATGCAGGTGTTCGGTGCACTTGTGACTCCTTCGCCATCGATGTCCACCCGTGCAGGAAAGGATATCCTTACACGCACTCCGAACCATCAGGGATCACTCGGTACCGCGATTTCGGAGGCTGTCGAACTTGCCAGAATGACTCCCGGATGCAAGTATACATTAGGCTCGGTGATGAATCATGTGACTCTCCATCAGACAGTGATCGGACTCGAGGCGGAAAAGCAGATGGAACTAGCCGGTGAGTATCCTGATATAGTCATAGGATGTTTCGGAGGTGGTTCTAATTTCGGAGGAATCGCTTTCCCGTTCATGAGACATAATTTTTCAGGAGAACGCAATACGCGTTTTATAGCGGCGGAACCTGCTTCCTGTCCGAAACTCACAAAGGGAAGGTTCGAATATGATTTCGGTGACGAAGCAGGATATACTCCGCTTCTGCCTATGTTTACGCTCGGACATGATTTCCAGCCGTCAAACATCCACGCAGGTGGACTCAGATATCATGGTGCCGGAACAATAGTGTCCCAACTCCTGAAAGACGGTTATATGGATGCTGTGGACTTCGAACAGAAGGAGACCTTTGAGGCAGGCTGTACATTTGCCAGGACAGAGGGTATAATACCCGCACCGGAATCCTGTCATGCAATAGCCGCAGCAATCCGCGAGGCTCTTGAATGCAAGGAGACAGGACAGAAGAAAACGATACTCTTCTGCCTGTCAGGACATGGACTCATAGATATGGCGGCATATGACCAGTATCTGGCCGGAAATATCCATTAGTTCCTGTCTTTCTCGGAAAGTTTCTCCACGATGATGGCTATCGCTCCGTCTCCGGTGACGTTGCAGGCCGTGCCGAAACTATCCATAGCAATGTATAGAGCAATCATAAGTGCCTGGGCTTCAGCATCGAAGCCCAGCATTGCGTTAAGTACTCCAAGTGCTGCCATGATTGCGCCTCCAGGAACTCCCGGAGCAGCGACCATGGTGATTGCAAGCATGCATATGAATCCGATGAACATCCCGAAATCATAAGGCATCCCCTGCATGATCATAAGGGCCAGCGCGCACGCCGTTATCTTGAGCATGCTGCCGGACATGTGGATGGTGGCGCAGAGCGGAACTGTGAATCCGGCGATATCTTCTGATACTCCGTTTCTGACAGTCCTTTCAAGTGTGACAGGAATGGTTGCTGCCGATGACTGGGTGCCAAGGGCCGTGAAATATGCGGGAAGCATCGTGTAGAGAAGCCTGAGAGGATTTTTCCTTGCCACGGCTCCTGCAATGCCGAACTGAAGTATCAGTATGCCGACATGGATGAGGAAGATGATGCCGATTATCTTTATGAATACAGTGAGAATGGTGAACACTTCTCCAACGAACGTCATGTTCAGGAAGATACCGAAGATATAGACAGGAAGCAATGGAATTATGGCTTTCTTTATGGTCAATGTCACTATTTCTTCAAAACCATGTACTGCCTTCATCAGTACCTCATGTTGGGTGACTGCCAGGCTAAGTCCGCACATGAATGCAAGCACAAGTGCCGTCATCACGCTCATAAGTGGAGGAATGCTGATGCTGAAGAACGGGGCTGGATCGGCGTTGTCTGCAAACTGCTCCAATGCACCGGGTTCTATCATTGACGGAAATGTTGCGGCTCCTGTGATGTATGATATAAGTCCGGCTATCACTGTGGATGCATAGGCTATCGCTACAGTCAGAATGAGCAACCTTCCTGCCTTGTTGCCGATGTCAGCGATTGCCGGTATCACAAGGCCCGCAATGATAAGAGGGATGACAAATCCGAGGAATTGGCTGAATATGGAGTTGAACGTGTTGAAGATACGTACTGTCCATTCAGGAAGAAAAAGTCCGAAGCAGATGCCAAGCGCTATGGCGATCATGATCTTGCCGAGAAGACCGATTTTTATTGATTTCATCCGATTGAGTTTAGGATTTTTGCAAAGATAGTGTAAATTTGTTTAAAAAATTATGATCAGAATACAGAAGGCAGGTGCAGAAGACCTGCAGAAGATACATGATATGGCTCAGGTGGTCTTCCGTCACACCTACCGTGACATCCTTTCACCCGAGCAGATGGAATATATGATGGATTGGATGTATTCCATGCCTAATCTCGAGAAGCAGGTGGAAGAAGGACATCATTATTATCTTGCATTCGATGACGCTCTTCCTTGCGGTTATGTTTCTATACAATATGAAGGAACGGATGATGCTGGTGTAGAGGTGTTTCACCTTCATAAGATATATGTCATGCCGGATTCGCAGGGAAAACGTATAGGCAAGACTCTTTTCGATACGGCGGTCTCCCATGCCAGAGAATATTCCGGAGGGAAGCCTTCACGTATTGAACTGAATGTCAACAAGTTCAATAAATCCGTGGAATTCTACAGACATATAGGTATGCGTGTGCTTCTTGAGGAGGATTTTCCGATAGGAAACGGTTTTTATAAGACAGATTATATAATGGGTTTGGATTTATAGGATATGAAGGCTTTGATTTTTGATATGGGAGGCGTCCTGATAGACCTGGATATGGATGCATGCAGGAATGCGTTTCGCGATGGTCTTGGTTTCACTGAAATTGACGCACTTCTCGACCCATGCCATCAGAAAGGCATAATAGGTGAAATGGAAGAGGGACTGGTAACCGCTGATGAGTTCAGAGATTATGTGATTGCCGGTTCGCGCCCCGGCACATCGTATGAAGATGTGGATGCCGCATTGTCAAAGATATTGTCGCATATAGCACCTTACAAGATCGATATGCTCAGGCGTCTTTCTCAGACATGCGACATATATATGTTGAGCAACAACAACCCTATTGCAGCAAAGGCCGCTTCAGAAATGTTCAGCAAGGCCGGCTTTACAATGGAGTCCGATTTCAGGAAATGCTATCTGTCGTATGAGATGAAGGCGCTCAAGCCTTCCGAGGCCTTCTATAAGGCGGTGATGGCAGATATAGGTCTTCCTGCTTCAGAGATGCTTTTCATAGATGATTCGCGCAATAATGTGGAAGCAGCAGTCGCTTCAGGTCTTCCGGCCATCTGGTATGAACCGGGAACCGACCTTGAGCAACTGCTGTCCGGATATCTTGACTGACCTGTTTCCGTCATTTGTCCTTCTCCCAATGGAACGGAGCAAATTCCGTGTCAGGATCCTTCCATGAAGGTTTCCGTTTCGAGTAGATGACAAGAGGTATCACCACCATCACTATGCATCCGACCACAAGTACGGAGTACCACACTGCATTGCTTCCTGTCTGGATCTGACCCGGAGGAATGAAACTAAGCACAAAGGCCAGTAACGAACCTGCAAATCCGGTCAGACCCATGACCCACATCAGGAGGTTTCCTTTGCCGATCCTGAAAGGACGGGGTGCATCCTTCATCCTGTACCTCAGTGCAATAGCAGCAGCAAACATAAGCATGTACATTATCAGATACAGCAGAATCGTAAGTTGCGATAGAATCTGATAGAATGACTGCACGGATGGCATTACCACAAAGAGAAGCGCCAGGACCGTCACGATTCCGCCTTGTACAAGAAGAATGTTCCTTTGCACACCTACCTTGTTGGTCTTCTGGAAGAAAGGAGGAAGATAGCCTGCCTTTCCTACGCTGAATATACCCTTTGATGGACCGGCCACCCATGTCAGGACACTTGCAAGCACACCGAACATCAGTGCTATTGCAATCACAGGTCCTGCCCAGGCAATATGGAAATGCCTGAAATAGTTGTCAAAGCCGATGAGCAGGGACTGTGTCAGGTTTATATCCTTTGCAGGGATGATGAAGCCGAGGGCAAATGTTCCCAGTACAAAGATACACACTGTGGCAAGCGATCCAATGATTATTGCCTTGGGATAATTCTTTGAAGGATTGTTCACGTCCATCACATGCACACCCATCATCTCCATTCCGGCATAGAACAGGAATATGCTGCTTGCGAGCACAAGGTTGTCAATCTTTGTAAGGTCCGGAAAGAAGCCTTGGGACATGTCCATATAGTTGTGACCGCCTGTGGCAATATATATGATTCCGAGTACAATCAGCAGGAATGCAGGAATGATGGTTCCTATCATACCGCCCCATTTGCTTATCCTTCCTACCCAGTTCAGACCTTTGAGGGCAATGAATGTCGCTATCCAGTATATAGCAAGCACGGTAATCAAGGTGAAGACCTTGTTTGATGCAAGTGCGGCATCCGAGACATCGTTCAGTCCGATGAATGCTATGGAAACTGCACCGAAGGTAAGCACCGTGGGGTACCATATGGTGGACTCTATCCACTGGAGCCAGATTGCCAGAAATCCTGTTCTCGGTCCGAATGCTTCCCCGACCCAACGGAACACTCCGCCCTGTCTGTCAGAGAACATGGCGGCAAGTTCTGCCGCAACCATTGCAGTAGGTATAAGGAAAACAAGTGCGGCGAACAGATAATAGAACGCTGACGATGGACCGTATATCGCCTCTGACGGCAGTCCTCTGAGGCTGACTACTGCTGTAATGTTCATGATCGCAAGAGTGATCACGCTCAGTTTGAATGTCTTTCCCTTCTTTTCCATGGCTCAGGATTTTTAATGTGTATACACGTGTCCCTTCTGTTTTTTACTTTTGATGCTTGACAGGCGTGAAGGTGTCGGGTGTCTGATGCTCTCCAATTCCGTGACGGCATCTGCGATGTCACCGATAAGCATGTCTGCCATGTCTCTTGACATTCCCTGACGTACTACGATCCTCATGACCACCATCTCCTCGATATCCTTAGGCATTGTGTATGCCGGCACCATCCATCCGCTCTGTTTGAGACGGTCCTGAAGGTCGAACAGTGTCCACTTGGCCTGTTTCTCATATTCCGGGTCCATAGTCCATATGAAGAGGGGATTGTCCAGAGTTTCCGAATAGTTCCTGAAACATGGCATCTTGCCGATTGCATCGTGACAATATTGTGCAATTGCCATTGAGTTTGAATGTATTTCACGATATCCTTCCATTCCGAGATGGATGAAATTGTAGTACTGGGCCAGAATCTGTGCTGCAGGTCTTGAAAAGTTCAGACCCACCTGTGTTATGTTCGCACCAAGATAATTCACGCTGAACGACATCTCATCAGGAAGATATTTCCTGTCCTTCCAGACGACCCAGCCAAGTCCGGGATAGACAAGACCGTATTTGTGACCTGAAGTGGATATTGATAGTACCCATTTGAGTCTGAAATCCCATTTCTTCTCCGGATTCAGGAAAGGCAGTATGAATCCTCCCGAAGCGGCGTCAACGTGGATCGGGACGTCGAACCCGGTTATTCTGTTATACTGCTCGAGCGCATTGTCGAGTGCTTCGACGTCATCATTCATTCCGGTCCATGTGACTCCTGCTATCGGGACCACGCATATTGTGTTCTCATCACACATTTCTATTGCTCTTTCTATATCCAGAGTCGGCTTTTCACGAGTTATAGGCACTGTCCTCAGTTCGATCTGCCACAATTGGCAGAATTTTTCCCATACTACCTGATAGGCTGAACTCATCACGAGATTCGGCTTGTCAAATGGTTTGCCGGCGGCCTTTCTGCGTGCTCTCCATCTCAGCCATGCGGCAACTCCTGCAAGCATGCATGCTTCTGATGAACCAATGCCCGGAGCACCGGTCTTCCACTGACTTTTTTCAGGGGAGTTCCACATGTTAGCCACCATGTTAATGCATCTTCCGCACATTACCGCCACTCGCGGATATTCCGTCTCATCTATATAGTTTATTCCCACCGCTTCGTTCATCAGTCGCGTACCATAGTCGTCCATGTATGTTGTCACGAATGTGGCAAGGTTCAATCTTGGCTGTGTCTGGGGAAATGTCTCGTCCTTCACCAACTGGTAGGCGATTTCAGAAGGGGTCTTGTATTCCGGAATGAATTCAGACGGTGCAGGTTCCCTCATTGCTTCAGAACCGAAGACCGTGAAGACGCTCTCTTCGCATGTTTTGTCTTTTGTATTCATAATTTTTAATAATTAAAATTTGTGTCCGTCAGGGTCACAAACTGTGCCATTAATGTCATTTGATATATTTTACGCTGATTTTCATGTCTTTGTATAAAAGGGATGTTTTTGTTCAAAAAGATTGTTTAACTCGACATTTTGATATAAATTTGAACCTGCGGAATTCCCCATTTTTTACGTTTTTCCGTAAATAATTGATTATTAAATGAAAAGGGTTTTATTATTCAGGTCGACGGTCTTGGCCGTTGTTCTTGCTTTGCTGTCGTTGCATAACGCTTCGGCTCAGAAGGTGGCTCTTAAATCCAATGCCCTCTATTTGCTCAGTGCAACTCCCAATCTCTCTCTTGAAGTCGGGCTTGCACCGAATTGGACATTGGATATCAATGGAGGAGTCAATCCTTTTACGTTCAAGGATAACCGTAAGTGGAAACATTATCAGGGTCAGATAGAAGCACGCTACTGGTTCTGTGAACGCTTCTACAGACATTACCTCGGACTTCATGCAGGAGGCGGTGAATTCAATGTCGGCAGGATGCCCGGAATCCTTCCACGTTTTTCAGAGGAGAACCGTTATGAGGGTTGGGCTGTGAAAGCCGGTCTTTCATATGGATATTCCTTTGTTCTCTCTGGACGATGGAATATGGAGGCGACCCTGGGACTTGGAGTCGTATATGCGGATTATGACAAGTTCGCCTGCACAGTCTGCGGCGACAGGCTCTCATCAGGTGCCGGATTTCATTTCGCTCCGACCAGGGCCGGAATCACATTCATCTACATGATAAGATAGGAGGTATGGTTATGAGAAAGATCTTTATATCTGCAGTTGCCGCATTTTTGTACATATTCTCTGCGCAGGCAAGCGTTACCGGGCCTCTTTCCTATACAGACATCAAGGTCAGACGCGACGGTAACATCTTGGCTGTTTCGTTCAGTGCCAAGGCTTCTGCTAATGCGGTCAGGTCAGGAAACAGACTACTTGTGACCCCTGTTCTCAGCAACAGTGCCGGAGCAATGGAACTTGATCCTTTTGTAGTGACCGGAAGACGTATGGAGAACATCGAGAGACAGAAGGCGCTTCTTGAAAAACGTGAATATGCTCAAGGACGCACTCATATAGAAAATTCCGAGACTGTGTCATATTCCGTCAATGTCCCTTTTGAAGAATGGATGGGTAAGGAATTTGAACTATCTGTGCGTACACTGCTTGTGACATGCTGCAAGACTTCCTATAAGGGAACATCCGTTCTCAAAACATGCTCACTTGCACCTGCTTTCGTTCCTTCGCTTCCCGCTTCTGTGGAACCGCAGGTCAGCAAGGTCTCTGAAGAAGTTCAGACACGTTATCCTTTCCTGAGAAAGGCAGGTACCGAGGTGGAACCGAAAAGAGGCATTTCCGTGAAGTTTCCTCAATCACTTATCGAGATACAGCCCGACTATTTTGGAAATAAAGAGAGTCTGGATGAAATAATTGATGCCATTTCATTGGTAATCAATGATAAATGGACCAATCTCGATGCGATAGACATAGCGGGATATGCGTCTCCGGAAGGTGAACATCAGATGAATGTCACCTTGTCTCAAGGTCGTGCAGATGCTCTCAAGGACTATATCAGGAAGGAACTTGACCTTGAGGACGAGCAGTTCAATATAACTGCCGGTGCAGAGGACTGGGCCGGACTCAGGGAACTTGTCGTGCAAAGTACTCTTGCCGACAAGGACAATATCATCGATATCATCGACAATGTTCCTCAGCAGGACAGACAGTCTGCACTTAAGAAACTCTCATCCGGAAAGACTTACAGGACACTTCTCCACTCATATTATCCGCAACTCAGGGATGCCTGTTATATCAATGTGTGGTTCTCGGACAAGGCGGATGTTGTCGCTGAAGCGGTAAATCAGGCTCTTGATGATCTGAATGACGGACAGTATGATGCTGCAATAGAAAAACTTATGCCTTACAAGGAAGACAGCAGGACCTGGAATACCTTGGGAAGCGCTTATCTCCTTATGGACAGGTTTGACCAGGCAAGAATATGGTTCGAATCTGCTTCCAATGCAGGAGATGAAGACGCCACAAGGAATCTCGAACTTTTGAATGAAATGACTAAATAATATTAACTTATCAACAATCCTATTATGAAACGTTTTTATTTCTTGCTTTCGGCAGCGGTGCTGCTTGGAGCATTGACAGGTTGCCAGAAGGACCCTGTAGCAGAGAAACAAGGTGAATTGACAAATGCCTACATTGAGTTCTCTTTGAATTTTGACGGTGATCAGATGACAAAGGCTGATTATGAGGCTGATACTGATCCTGACGAAGACGGAATTCAGGCTCCTGGCACTGACGTGGGTACTGCAGATGAGCACAAGGTTAAAACTGCAGTCTTCTATTTCTTTAAGAAAGACGACAACAAGTTTGTAAAGTCCATCGAAGTCTCAGAAACAAACATCACTTCTGCCATTTCTGATGAAAACCACGTAAAGAAGACAACTGTGCCTACAAAACTTGAGACAGGAACATATAATGTATATGCAACCATCAATCAGAACTTTGATAATAACAATAGCCTTGCTGGCAAAACAGAGGCACAATTCTGCTCAATGACCAGCGAATTTACCCCTGTGACTATAATACCTGATACAGGTCTTCCAATGTCAAGCCGTAGCAAAGCAGGTGTCATGTCATGTGAAGTGACAATCTCAAGCGCAAACACATTCGAGAATCCTGCAAAGGTGTCTCTCTATATGGAAAGGTCAAATGCAAAGATTTCCATGACGGACAATGCCGTATCCAATATATCAGAAGCGACTGTAACACTTACCGGATATAAGGTAGTGAACCTCACCGAAAAGACCAACGTATTCCGACAGGTGGGAACAGTTGATAAGGACGGAAAACTCGGTACATTGTCATATGGCCCTGTCACTGAGAATGCAAACCAGGTTGTCGATCCGGAGACATCAATGAAGGTCGCATATACAGACAACATGCCTGGAAATATCAACTTCTCGAATAAAGTCAACATAAATGACGCCTACGCTGCAATGCCTGCGGGAACAGGCATGAACACTCTCATCTACTGCAACGAGAATGTCATGGCTACTGAAAACCAACTCAAGACCTATGCTACTGCAATTGCTTTTAAGGCATCAATCACTCCTGCAAGCAACAATTACTTCGATGCAAACGGAGCCGCTACATACAGCACAGGAGATGACCTTTGGTATTTCGGCGGTAAGTTCTATGACAGCCTTGAAACATTGAACGACGCAAATGACTTCAGCCTCACTGCTGACAATTATAAAGACTTTGGCGCGAAGAAGTTTGTTGGCGGCGTATGCTACTACACATACTACATCAAGCATTACGACAACTTCGACCCTCTTGAAGTCGGTTTCATGGTGTATGCTATCGTGAGAAACAATGACTACCAGGTGACCATCACTGAAATCAATGGTCTTGGAAATGACGTTCCTACAGTCGAGCCAGAACAAATCGAAATGGAAGAGTCATATTTCCAGGCTACTCTCTTCGTAAGACCTTGGACAGTTCGTGCTCAGAACGCTGTTCTCGGCTAACAGAGATTTGTAAATAAAACTGTTTTATAAAAAATCATTATGTTTCAGAATATCACAAGACTTATTGCCAGTGCCCTCATGCTCGCGGGGGCAGTCGGCTGTTCGTGGGTCAAGGATGACCTTAGCGGTTGTCCTCGAGGCTGCAAGATACATTTCGAGGTAGATGCTTCAGTGGAGAAGGCAGGAGGGTATAACTCTTCGGTCTTTGCTCATGAGGCAAGCGACCTTACGCTCTATGTCTTCAGCAGCGACGGCACATATGTCGGCCGATTCAGCGAGCAAGGTGATGCTCTGAGGCAGAGTGATTTTACCATGGATGTCCCAGTCGCTCCAGGTCACTATGATCTTGTGGCCTGGACTGCGCTGGAGGACAGCCATTATACCGCACCTGACCTTCAGGAAGGTGTGTCCACGATTGATGACCTCCATGTCCTTCTGGAAAGGGATCAGGATAACCGTCAGAACGACTGTCTGGTTCCTCTCTGGCATGGAATGCTTGAGGATGTGGAAGTGAAGGAAGATGCCTATCGCAGATATACGATGAATATGTCCAAGGCCAATAATGACTTTGTCGTTGTTCTTCATGACATGTCGGGAAATTCCATCAAGGGTGACACTTTCACTTACGAGATTGTCTCTGCGAACGGCCATATGGCTCATGACTTCAGCCTTATCAATGATGACAAGGTGTCTTATGGTGCATATCTGGTCGAAACTGCAAACCTTAATGACTATGATTCAGGAGAACCTGAGGAGAATGCGGCACTTAATCTTACAGTTGCAAGAGCGGAACTCAATACTCTTCGTCTGAAGAAGGACCTGAACACCCGTCTTGTCATACGTGAAAGACATACTGAAAGGCTTGTACTCGATATTGACCTTATTCAGTACATTCTGCTTACCCGTAAGCACTATGAGTCCAAGTATAAGGTGTCACTGACCGATCAGCAGTATCTTGATTATATGGACAGTTTCTCCGTGTCACTGGTCGTGATGCCTACAGGAACCATCGTGAACCCTTATGCGCTGGTTGAACTTCATATTAACGGTTGGATTTTAAGGCCACAGAGCGGTATACTTTAATTTTATGAGAGGCACTTTCTTATACTTCATTGCATTTGCGGTTCTTCTTACATTCTCCGGATGTATGAAGGAACTTGTCGTGCGTGATGAAGATAAGAAAGATATATATATGGAATTGTCTCTTTGTCTGGATGAACTCGGACCTCCTACAAAGTCTTCTTCAGACAGGGAAGACGCGATAGAGGAGATTGATGTACTTGTTTTCGAGAAGAATGCTGATGGTGAATTCCTTTTCGGCTACATCCCTCAGACCGTAGCATGCTCAGACGGAATGCTGCGGCTTAAGATGAAGAATGAAGATGCTGACATACGGCTCGCTATTCTTGTCAATATGGACCTGGAACAGATCGACGGTGAACTGTATCAGGGAGATAGGAAGGTCGTGGGAGAAGGGGATGATGTCGAAACAGCATTTGATGACATCATCTTCGAGTGCTCGGAGCAGACGGTTTCATCCTCCTGGACCGACACCGCGATACCGATGTTCTGGATGATGGACTCTCCGGTCCATGTATATCCGGGCATGGATTTCTTCTATGGCTCGATTTGGCTTCTGAGAGCGGTCTCAAAGATAGATCTCTATAATGTTGCAGATAATTTCGTTCTCACCCGGGCCTATGTGTACAATTGTCTGAAACAGGGAATGGCTGTTCCGTATTTGGACAATATATATACATATTCCCTTGATGGAAAGAACGGTCCAGTTGCAGATAATCCGAGTCTGCCGTCAACTGTCGAAAGACACGGACTTACGCTTATTGAAGCGTCTGCGCAGACTGTAGAGTCAGGTCAGAGGATAACCGATGCCATATATCTCCCGGAGTCAACTGCACCGACATCCAAGGATAAGTATGGAAACATATATCCATGTCATCCCGATGCCACTTGTCTGGTCATCGGAGGAAAATATGACGGATCGGACAGGATTACATATTACAGGGTAGATATAACAGACGGTAGTGCATCAAGCATTACAAGTACAGATTACGGTGATATCGTAAGAAACGGACGATACGACATCACCATTACTGAAGTAAAGTCCGAAGGCTCCGCGACGCCTGAATCCGCATTGGGAAACAGGGCTTCCATCGGAGGTGTCATAAAACCATGGGAGAAGGGTCCTGATGCCGGGATGACAGTGGAATGATGAGACTGACAGGAAACATATTCAAGACATTTGCAGTGATTCTGATATCTTCCGTTTTCATTGGAAGTTGTCAGAAAGATGCAGTTGTGCATTATGGTGACTGTCCTGTCATGCTCAAGGCCAGTGTAGGGGAGCAGACCAGAAGTGGAATCATCGATTCGGATTCTTCCTCAAGACCATTGGCTGATGTGGATGGAATTCAGATAATCCGCGGTGCCGATGGCGATGTGCCTGCATTCAACCAGGTGCAGTCTGTAAGCATACTGGGACATATCGATGCCGGAAGCGATGTCCTGGTGGCGTCTCCAAGTCAGCATTTCCCTCTCGATGCCAATGGTGTTCCTCTTGATGAGGATATCAATTTCCTTGCATATTATCCGCAGGGGGATTCATATGTTCCGGGAACAGGAGACTCTCCCGCAAAGGTGTTCTGGAATCTTTCTGACGGACTTACAGACATAATCTATTCCGAACCTGCAGAAGGAAACTATTATGAAAATTCAGGCGTCGGTATAGATCTGAACTTTGTACATGCCTTATCCCGCCTCAGACTGGTGGTCGTTGCAGATGATTATGACAGTCAGGTCACATTCAAGAGCGTGGTAAGTGCAAAGATCGATGTGCCTGACCAGGTGACCATGCTGGTTGACAAGGATGGAAATGCGACTTTTGAATATGGTCCTGCAGACGAATCGCAGTGGCAGACCATAGATTTCTGCAAGGATGGTCAGAAACTGGAAGTAGGTTACCCTGCAGCAGGTGAGAGGTCTCTTGATATACTTATCCCACCAATTGAAGGCAGATATTCGTTCAGATTTGCGTTTGAAGGACTGGGATCCGTCGATAAGAAATATTCGGTCGACAATCTGCCGCTTCTCCCCGGCAAGACCACGGTTCTTACAATTACAGTAAAAGGTGGTGTACTGATGCTTCTGGCACCATATGTTGAAATGTTTGAAGATGTTCCGGTAGGCGGACCGATTGTTATAGAATAATATGAAGGTATTCAGACTCATATTCGTTTCCTTGACTGTTGCATGTCTTTCATGCAGCAAGGCACCTCTTGCTCATGAGTCAGGAGAATGGGCTTACCTTACTTTCACTCCGGTCTTCGGTCATACAGTTGATGTACAGACCAAGGCTCCTTTCGGTACTATTGATGGTGTCAATTTTACTTTTGCCGGAAGTATCTTCGTTTATAATCAGGGAACCACTACACCACATGTGCTCGGCTACGAGAATCTCAAGGCGCAGGTCGATGCACAATGGGATCCGAATTTATCAGAATTCGGCTTTACATGGCAGTTCTTTCCAAATGGTGTGGAAACGGACGGCCTTGATGTGATAGGTATCATGAAAGGAACTCCGGTGGACGTATATGCCTATGTTCCATATACTTCCGGCATGTCGGACATATCCACAATACCTTTTGTCACATCAGAACAGAATGATATAATGCTCGCAAGGGAGGAGAATATAGTCGTCGAGTCATCTATGGCGAACAAATTTCTCAGATTTACACATGTGCAGTCGTGTATCACTCTCAGGGTCAAGACGGTATTCTCCAATTCCGATTATATTTCCAATGTATATATCCGCAATGTATCTGAGGATATCATTGCAAAATCAGGAAACATCAATGCAAAGACCGGAGCGATCAGTGACCTGGTCTACGGAAGAGAATGGATGAACGTTTCCATATATCCGCATCTTCAGTTGAGCCCGGGAACAGCGACTGATTTTGACATCATTATTCCGCCTGTGGATGACTATGACAATCCGTCCGGAATCGAGATGCGTCTGAGGGCCCGTTACGGATTCGACACAGAGACTTTTTACCTGCCTTTACCTCCGGTACAGCAGGATGGTACTCATCCGTTCAAATCGGGAAAGAGATATATTTATGAGGTCACTCTCGATGACTTTGTCATGATAAGTCCGAACGTGACCGTAAGGGATTATGATACGGTGCCGACTGTATCGGAACTTGAATTTTAGCCTATGCGTTGTAATCCGGTTCTCATATTCATTCTTTGTTTCCTGATGTCGGTCGGATGTCAGGAAAAGGCGGACCATATTCCGGGAGATCTGGTGCCTGTTGATGTTCAGGTGGATGGCCTTTCAGTAAAGTCGTCGGATGGTGAGGTTACTAAGGTCGCATCCGGAACAACTCTGCGCTTCATGCTTTTTGACATCAATAATGTCAATCTTGTGACCGTAGAGAGTTCTTCGATGTCTGATCAGGCGGACGGAACAGGAACATATATACTTTCGGATGATGACACAAGGACCTTCAGACCATGTCACCTTGATGATGAAGGAAAACCGGTCCTTACGGATGGCAAGATTGATGATGATAAGAAATATTCATTGAGGGTATCATTGCCGAATAATACAAACTATGCAGTTCTGGTCTCTCCGGGTCGAATGTATTCCCACAAGACTGACGGTACAGGTCGTGTGATTTTCCCATTGGATGCCACAAAGGAATCAGACCATCATTTCTATGTAAGCACATCCATTCCGGTCACAATTTCTGACTATAGGATATATTTTTCCGGAACAAGCCTTTCTCCGGTCTTTTCAAAGGTCAGGGTGAACATACTGCAGAGTCCTGACAAGCAACTGCAGCAGAATTATGAGATAAAGGACAGTAAAGTCATTCTCGGTAATACTTCTCAAAAGGGAGATTATCTTCCCAATCTTCAGACCGTAGAGTTTGAGGAGGACTCCTACGACGCGTCGCTTGAATATGATTCATCCGGTGATGTATGGACTACGGGGGATATATTCCTCTTTGCCGGAAATTATATTCCAAGAGGGCTGGGATCATTGGGTATATCATTCACGGTACTCGTGCATGCAAAGGATGCCGATGGGAACGAGGTCATTGCTGAGATGCCGGTAAATCTTGCGGTTTCCCAGATACTTGTCCGTGCCGGCTATTATATTTATGATGTGATATGGACGTCTGAGTCTGTGGTTTTGAGACTGACCACAAAGGATTGGGTCGATGAAGAAGGGAATGATGTGGTGGTGGACGGTCAGATGAAGACCCAGACAGTGGGTGAGTGGACTTTGGACGGTAACTGGATTGACGGTGGAGGAGGATCGACAGAAATATGATGTCAAGAGTAATATACATATATGTTTTCGCCATTGTGATGTGTGCGGCTTCGGTATGCGGCTGCATCGCTGAGGACGTTGTGTGTCCGTCTCATCCGCAATCGACAGAAGATATTGAACTTGCCGTTTCAACAAAGGCTCTTCCTGATGCTGACCTTTCCGAGAGACTCTCTGTCAAGGATATATGGCTCTTTCAGTTCGGCGGTTCTTCAGATGATTCTGAACTGGTCGGTTCACCGGTATATATGGATTATCAGTCAGATCCTATAGAAGAAGGTGACCGGACCAGACTTGTCTCTCTTGTCACATCATCCCAGGTCAATACTATAGTTGTCATCGCAAATACCCATGATCCGGATCTGAAATGGTCTGTCCCTACTCTTGCATACATGAAGCAGGCATCAGAGTCCGTGACAGGATCGGAAGATAACTGGTCATCCGGTGAAAAGGATCTGATAATGAGCGGATTTGCTTCCGCTACAATCGCGGCAGGAGATGCTTTGGAGGTGGAACTGGAATTCAATGCAGCAAAAGTGGAGTTTGAACTTGTCAATACTCCGGGGTCAGGCATGACCTTGCATTCCGTGACGATGGCAGATGTTCCGGACTGCAGTTTCTATGCTCAGGATCTGATTCCGTCAGGAACTCTCTCCCATGACGTTCGTATTGATTATCCTGAAACGGATGCGGTCTCCGGGGATAGATATTTCTGGTATGTTCCTCGCGATGACCAGGGACTTGTTCATATACGTGTGCTTGCAACTGACGGCGACGGCATTGCCTACAGATATAAGATTCCTGTTGATGTATCAGGGGTAGAATCCGGTCACAGATATCCTCTGTCTCTGACAATCTCGGATGTAGGTGACCCATATCTTGATGGCTCAGTTGAAAAATACGGAGAGGTGGAATTGGAAAATGCCAACTGTTTCATAGTACATCCGTATCCTGCCGGTGGAGTCACAGACGGACAGACGCTCAGCAGAAGATTCTCTATCCCGGTATCTCAGGTCAATGCATACTGGAAAGATATCCGACACGATGATGCACGATGCCTGAGTGCAATGTCTGAATGGACTGTAGAGATTCTGTGGCAGGATGTTCCGGACCTCGTTACCCTGATTACGACATCCGGAAAGGGACCAAATCAGAGAATCCTCTTCTCGGTAGCAAACGGTATTTATGGAAATGCTGTCATCGCCTTGAAGAAGGGAGATGAGATTCTCTGGAGTTGGCATGTCTGGTCGACAGATTATGATCCGGAATATCATTCGAAGCCGGTTGAGAAGAAATATATCTATCCTGTGGATGGAGGCTTTGTCCACAGGTATGGCGGTGACTTCTGGGAACCGTCTGCAAATGGAACAGACGCTTTTGTTGCAACATATCGCGATAAATATATGATGGACAGGAATCTGGGTGCTTCATCACCGGAGAATACCGGTCTTATGTATCAGTTCGGACGCAAGGATCCGTTCACTGCCGATCTTTTGTCCGTGGTATCTTCCAAGATGACTATGGACCAGACTGTTCTGACTCCTGAAGTATATGTCAAGGTCGCATCGAATGACTGGTGCAGCGATATGTCCACATTCAATACGTGGAATTCACCGTCTTCTTACAAGGAGGGAAAGAGCATTTTCGATCCATGTCCTGCAGGATGGAAGGTTCCGCACGCAGATCTGTGGGAAGATTTCGTATATACCAATGACTCCAATCCGGCAAATGATACGGTACTTCAGAGTGAGAGGGAACTCGCATGGGAGCAGGATGGAGTGACCGGTCTGCGTTATTGGCCTATGGGAGTATTGATGGATGAACCTGTTTACTATCCGACAGGAATAATATTGACCGGAATCTATGATTCTTCCAGAGTCGGTGTATGGTCCTCGAGTTCATATGATTCAGTCAGGGGGTACCTGATGACCAGCAACAAAGGAGCATCGGTCGAGAAGAAGGGCACTTCTTTCCGATCCAATGCTTATCCGATAAGATGTGTACAGGAATAGAGTAATGAAGAGATATACTTACATATTGCCGTTGCTTGCAATGCTCATTTCGGGCATTGCGCCTTCCTGCACGGTAGAAACAGATGAGATTGTCACATCTTCCTTCGATACGGTCGATATCGATGTCGTATTCCGGATGGAGGATATGACGGTGAAGTCCATGACTTCCGACCAGGAGGATGCTTCTTTGAAGGATGTATGGGTTTTCCAGTTCCAGGGCAGTTCTGATGCCTCCGGAATCGTGGGTAAACCACGTTATTATGATATTAAGGACAATACATCCAGGGTAGCCTTCTCCAGAGTGGAGGATTGTACTGTAGTATTCATAGCAAACACTCATGATGCCCATATCGGATTTTCCGATGTGAGGACATTGGGGGATATCAGAAACAGGAAGTTCCGTATTTCTTACGCTGATGACTGCTATGATCCTGATATGCTTGATATTGTCTCAAGTTCGATGATCGTCGGTCTTGACTTCACTGACCTGAATGTCGTTGTCGATCCGGTTCTGAGTCGTCTTTTTGCCAGGATAAGTTTCACGTTGACAGACAGTTGTGATGATGTGGAAATCCATTCTGTAAGGCTTTGCAATGTACCTGAATCAGTGGAATACATCCCTCATGCCCTCTCAGCATCTGAAGTATATCCTGCATCCACTCAGACCAGAATCTCTTATCCGTCAGAAGAATTCAGCGGAAATACCATGTCTTATTGCTGGTATATGCCGAGAAACGAGCAGGGAAGAAGTGCATCTGACACTGAAGCGAAAAAGAATCTCGATGCGCCTGCAGAGGCAACATATATCAAGGTTTTGGCAACAGACAAAGAAGGAGTTCTCCATGAATATACCTTCTATCCCGGTTCTGACCTTGTATGCGATTTCAACATCAAGCCTAACCATGCTTATTCATTTGACGTGAATATCAGGACTGCCGGCAATCCCGCTACCGATTCCAGAGTGAAGGTCTACGGTGATGATGCTGTCGATGTTGCATCAAGCATGACTAACTGCTTCATGATCAAGCCTTCTCCATTTGAAGATGGTGCCAAGAAGTTATTCTCTTTTTATCCTCATGCAAGGATCAACCAGTATTGGACCGAATATAACGACCTTCCGAGCATGCTGATTGACGCCACCACTTCCTGGACAGCGGAACTGGTATGGCAGGATGCTGCCGGACTTGTGAAATTTGTCGATGCTTCGGGTAATGAGCAGAATACATTCTCCGCTGTCGGACAGGTTCCGATAAAGGTTGCCGTGGCGAACAACTCATCAGGAAATGCGCTGGTTCTGGTGCGGAACAGTCAGGGAACTGTGCTCTGGAGTTGGCATCTGTGGGTGACCGAATATGATCCGGAATACCGACAGACTCCTCAGGAAGGAAAATTCATATATCCGGTTGAAGGCGGAGCAGTCCATAGATATGTCGATGCTAAGAATTCTTCCTATTGGAAAAATGCGAACTGGTATAAGGATAGTTATATGATGGATAGAAATCTCGGTGCCGTGACGGATGCTTATCCGTTCAATCCATCTACAGGTCTTACCTCAGGAACCGGTTCCCTCAGAGGGCAGTTATACTATCAGTGGGGAAGGAAAGATCCTTTCACCTCTTCCTCTGTGACTTTATATGATGCCACCGGGAAAACTGTCAAACAGAAGTCCATACCTAACGGTACTGCCGGAGTTGCCTTCTCTACATCAATTGCCAACCCTGATACCTTCTATGGAAGGACCGGAGATTCAACTAACGACTGGTGTGCTGAATCGCCATCCAGAGGAGTATGGAACGATTCTTCCACGGCGACGAACAGGGTCGACAAGTCAATATATGACCCATGTCCGAGGGGTTGGGTTGTCCCACATCAGGGTGTGTGGGCCGGATTTACCAATTCAAGACCTTACAGACCGGCAAACAAGTCAGAATCAGTAGAGGAAAGTACCATACTCGAGCCGGAAAGGAATGAGCATCTCAGATGGGACTACAATGGTATGCCTGGATGCCGCTATTGGCCAGCGGGATATGATGTTCCGGAAAAACCTATATATTATCCTGCTACCGGTGGCCTGAGTTCGTCCAATGGCGGTACTACTTGGCCTGGTACCCGTGTGGCGGTATGGAGTGGTCAGGGACCTCAGTTTCTTGATCTGTATTTTCCGCACTACTGGATGCCTCTGAACGGTGCCCACAGATCATATGGTATGGAAGTACGTTGTATACAGATAAACGAGTAAATGGTGATGAAGTCAAGGTCAAGCATAGGCGTTTTGTTGTTAACAGCCATTATGTGGCTCGCCCTTCTGTCTGTCTCATGTCGTAAGAATGATGTCAGACAGCCTCAGGTCGTATCGGACCCTGAGGTGGTAGGCGCATGGCTTTCGCTTGATCTGAACGTCGTGTCTTCCGGAACAGCGACAAAGGTTGACTCGGAGACGGAGGGTGGAATTGTCGGAAATATAGATGAAGATAA
Organism: Bacteroidales bacterium; assembly: GCA_015060205.1. GTDB lineage: Bacteria > Bacteroidota > Bacteroidia > Bacteroidales > UBA932 > Cryptobacteroides. The sequence goes on along the minus strand of SUYY01000025.1, from coordinate 12,194 downwards.
GATCACACGCCTTGCCATATGGCTCGTTCCTTTGGAGAGTGATAAGGAAGTCTGGTCCAAGGCTCTTATGACATATATTCCGGATATCAGTCTGATATCGGGTTCAGTATATAAGGCTTCTGTAAGGACCCGCCTGAATGTTCCCATGCATCTTTACGTCGGAGCAAATATTTCCACAAAGGTTGCTTCGGCATTTCTTGATGGCGGTCAGGATGCTGTATATGCTTCTTCTTCAATGAATTATAGTGAATTGATTGAGGAGTTTGCCTCAGAGAAATTCGGAGTTTCTATGTTCTGCACCAGATGCTCCTCCCTCGAGTTTGAGTTGAGCAATACCGATGAGGATAATCCTGCACAGATTGATGAAGATCATGACGGAGTTCCTGAAAATATTGACCTTGTCAGGATGCTTTCGAAGGTTCATGTACTTTTCCAATGCTATCCGAATACGGATTATGTGAAGATTACTGAGCCGGGATCGATGACTGAGGCTCAATGCGGCGGTTTCGGTTGGAGCCGTATCGACGATATCTCATATATTCTTAATACGGTAAATACTAGTACAAGGGTTTTTCAGCAGGCATATGGCGGTAGGTACAGTGCATATGTCGACGCCAACCACTCCATGTCCGACATATTGTTCAAGGATCAGGACTGGGACTACAAGGCAGATGCTTCCGGTGAATTTATCACGACATCAGATGACCTTTATGCTCAATGGCCTGACTGGGCTGCAAGACCTGAGAAATTTAATCAATACAAGGAGCCATTCGGCTCAGGATCAGGTAGATATGTTTCAGGTCTGTATTGCCTTGAAAATACAACGGACGGGGATCTTCTGGACCGGATGACGGATGATGAGAAGAAGTATATTCCTTTCAAGGTTGCCACACATCTGATAGTGAAGGCACGTTTTGTTCCAAGATTCATCAATACTGTCGTAGGTGGGGTACTCCAGAAGGTGGATTACGGACAGGACGGCTATCAGGCCGCTCTGGAATCATTGAAAGAGTTCAAAGATGATCAGGGACAGGTGCTTTGCCCTGCAGGAACCTTCTTTACCAGAGATATGCAGGAGTTCTACGATTACTCCGGCATGCAGAAACTTATGGAATTGCTTCCTGAGTTGAGCAGAAAGAATTTTGCCGAATATCCAGGTGGTTACGGTTTCTATCATTCATATATTTACGGAGGAACGGATGACACTACAGGACAGGTTACATTCGCCGGAACAGATTCGGGAGTGTTCCGCAATCATTATCATATCCTGAATTGTTCGCTGATGAAGGTGCCTGCCACACCGGGCAGTTTCAACCAACTTATGATGGTGAATTCGAAGGTCCTGGAATGGAATGAAAAAGGTAAGGGAGAAATAACAGTCAAGCCTAATGTGTAGAAGAACTTACATATTGATTCTTGTCCTTCTGGCCGCAGTTGCATGCTCCCGGAAGCAGGATGCATATGGCGGGGCCGGTCTTCGAGATGATGGTCAGGATATGACTGTCAGGGTCAAGGCCGGTGAGGAGGACCCCAAATTCACATTCCTGTTCTGGGAAAAGGCGGTTTTTGACTCTGGAATTGCTTCCAAGCCATACCATGTGTCTGAACCGACAGGCGAAATAGACAGTTATCAGGAGGTGAGTGCAAGTGACAATTCTACGGATTTCCACACCGGACGCGCTTATCCGGAGAATTATGAGATTGCCGTATGTACGGGATATGCACCATATGGTTCTGTCTATCCTGCTGTGGCTGATGACTATACGAAACTTTCGGTTTCCGGCTCAGGCAGTACGGATGTCCTTGTCTCCCGCAACTATCTTGAAGGCTCGTCCATCTTTCCGTTCAGCGGCAATCTGTATTTCTTCCATCCGCAGATAATGCTTGTTGTCAAGGCCAAACTCAAGCCTGATATGGCTAAATATATCAAGGAAGTCACTTTTTCTGTCGGAGCGGACAATCTTCTGACATCATTGCAATGGAATGATGATGAAAAGTGTTATCTGCCGACCTCGGAGCGTGGACACACCACATGGACAAGCAAGGTCATTGCCCAGCAGCAGATAAACTCATCAGACGAGAAGGTGATAGGCAGGGCCTATGTCATTCCTTCGACGTCGGAGAGTGACGGGAAGATGAATGGAATCGATATCGTAGTTTCCGGATCTATTTCTGATACTATAGATGGTGATTATGTGGATTTTTCAATGTCTGTTCCGGTGCATTTTTCCGATGATCCTCTGGAACTGAACGATTCGTATGAACTTCTTCTTCTCTTTGATGAGGACCAGATAGAGATTTCGGCATTGGAGATTCCTTGGGAGGTCGGCGGAAACATTCTTGTTCCCGTTCATCCTATAGAACCTTGAATTGATTGATATTTATGACTTTACGTAAACATATATTCCTCGTAACATTAATCTTGATAGCAGTTTCCTGTTCTATCAAGGATTCTCTCATGTCTGAGATATGTACGGATGATATAGAATTTTCCGCTTCAAGGATGCGTATCGTCACCAAGGCCGGAGATGAAGCCGGGACATTCTCAGAGGGGACCGATTTCCGCCTTTTTGCCATTCAGAGTTCATCTTCCTGGCAGAATGCAGATATGGTCAAGTTCTATGACCTTACAGGAACCGGTCTTTCTTCCGGCAAGGTGGATTATTCGATTGACGGTAAGAAGGCCACTTATGATGTGGGGGAGGACCTGGATTTTTATGGCTTGACCTACGGAAATGAAGATCCTGTGGAAGTTGCAGGGGATGCAGGTTCCATTCCTGTTGTGTCTGTCGATACCGATACGGACGGCCTTTTCCCGGACCTTATGTATTCTGACAACCTCAAATACAAGAATTCATCTTCCGGACTTCTTCAGATGGAATTCAGGCATGCCTTCTCCCGTCTTACTTTTGAGGTACTGAAGCAATACGAGGCCGAAGATGAAGTGAACAGGCAACTGGAACATGTTACGCTCAAGGGAGTGGTTCTCAAAGGCTCTGCCGTTTCTGCAGAGTTCAACCTTTCTACAGGAGAATGGACCTACGATGCGGCAAATGATGTGTCCGACCGTACTGTCTATTCCAATCCTGACGGATTAGATATTGGCAGTGAGGCTCAAGTGCTTAAGTCAGGCGAGGAGGAAATCGGCCTGCTTGTGGTTCCTAACAGTTCTGAAATTACGCTTGAGGTGACTCTCGATCTGGACGGTGATGCAGAAACCGATAACGACAAGACGGTGTCATATCCCCTGATGTCTGCGGAAGATGAGCCGCTTGTGCTTCTTCCAAACCATGAATATAATCTTACCATTACTGTCCTCAAGAATGATGTAAGGGTGGTGACAGTGACACCGAGAGTATATGACTGGATAGATATGGATATGAACGATGCTTATCTGGGACAGCCGGTGTATTTCGGCGGACTGATGTGGATGGACCGTAACCTGGGTGCATCAAGTGCAGACTGCGAGAACGACTGGTATGGGACAGTGGGGTATTACTATCAGTTCGGTAGAAATATTCCATATATCCTTGATGTAGAGGCATATCTTGCAGACTCTGGCAAATCATTTAAATTTACCGGCTCAGCGAGCAGTACCGATCCGGATGCAGTATTTAATATGAAATTTCTTTTCACCTATGACAATAACGGCAACAAGGTGACTACAGTCAAGAACGCAAACAATTCATCCGGTTCATGTCTTTATGGCAATGCCGCCATCACTCCTGGAGATCCGGGAGATTACAGTTATATACGCGGATTCGTTTATGAAAGAGCAGGTAAGAGATATCTGAACAACAAGTCGTGGGCAAAGAGGGATCTGGACTTTGTCAACAGCGATGACAGTAAGGTAGTTGAAGGAATGGATAATCATATTTTCTGGGAAACCATTGAAAATCAGCCATGTCCTGTCGGGTGGCGTCTCCCAGGAAAGGCAGATATGTATTCCTTTATGCCGGAATCAACAAGTCTGTACTGGATGGATGTGTATGCGAGGGGGCATGATTTGACAAAGAACTACGATACAAACGGAGATGGCACGATAACCAAGGATGATACCAATCATTCGAATTATGCTTCCGGAAACAAAAATGCAGCAGGTGAGATATATGCCTGGAAATATTTTGCAGGCCGCCTGAAGGTAGATCCGTCTGCTGACAGGACTTCAGACTATTCATATCCCGTATCGGACACCTATGCCAGGGTCTATGGAATCAAATATGAGGGGGAGGACAAAGTGTACAGGGTAATGTTCGAACAGAAGTCATCAAAAGTATATTCAAACCGTTATTTTGTAAGAATCAGCAGATTCGCATCTGAGACTACTGACCGTTTCCTCGTTTCTTCAGACGGAACACAATGGAATATCCATAAGTTTGACTGGACAAACCCTGTGGAGTATATGGATATACCGCTTGCAGGCTTCATGTATGAAGACGGAATGTCTGATTTCGGTAGAGGAACCATCTTGAGAGCAAAAGAGGGTGACAGAAACGGAACAAACTGGACCTTGTATCTTCGGGCAGACCATAATGGTGTGGCAGTCGGAGGTAATTCCCGTCGTAATCTCGGAGAGAATATAAGATGTGTCCGTAATGTAAATGCTAAATAATTGTATATGAGATATATATCAATATATGTTTTTTTTCTTCTACTTCTTCTGTCGTGTGAGAGGGGAGTTTCGCCTCAATCATCGGACGGGGAACTTGTGGAGGTCCGTCTGCTCCCTCCTCAGGTGTATGGCTCTGTTCCGGCAGTACTCTCCAAGGCTACCACAGACAGGGATGAAATACTGAAGGATCTGCCCGTCAGGAATCTCGAAGAGGGGAGCACGCTATGGCTCTCGTATGAACTCAGGAAGGATGACGGAACATATGAACCACCTGTCCTTAAGGCATATTCGGTGCGAAAATCCGGTGGAGGATATATGGCATTGTATGCATGTGGTCATAGCAAGGACGGAAACTATCTGTATGTCTCGGAAGAGGATGCACAGAAGACGACATCTCCTTTATATCTCAAGCATGATTCATATTACCGTTTCCGGATGATTTCTCCTGCTATGAAGATATTTTCGGAGAATCTGCATATGACGGTAGACAACGGTGACAGTTTCGCTTCTTCGGATCAACGTTATGAGAGCACATCCAGCACTGATGTACATATAGAATCTCAAAGTTCAGGCGTGTATTATGTGAATCTGAAACCGATGATACAGCAGACCGCCAGACTAAAGTTCACTTTGAAGAAGGGAAAGAATGTATCTTCTGTCAGGATGATGGCTGACGGAGTGGAAATCAGCGGCCTGCAGAATCCATATATGCATCAGTCGGGGAGCCTGCAGTACAACTGGAGTTCACTGGAGTTGAAGGATACTCTGGTCATGAGGCTTGGTGACAAAGAAGCATGGATCACTCTTGCAGGAGATAAGTTTTCTGAGGATCAGAACGGTAATCTTGTAGGGTCCCTTTCCATCTTGCCGACTGATGCAAGAAGCAACACTGTGACTATCCTTATGAATATGTCAGTCAATGGAGTACCTACACAATATATAACTACCTTGAACAGGATGGTCTTTGAACACGCCAGGTCCTATAATATGTTCTTTGAAGTGGGACTCAAGGATGATATCGTCGTGGTGAACTGGCAGAACATATCATGGACAGAAGATATCTGATGGGTTTAGCGATGAAGAGAATTTATATGATATTTATTGCGGCTCTCGCTTTTGCCGCTTGTGATTCGTCCGGTCTCGATCAAGAACAGGAACTGGTGGAAGTACGCCTGTCATTCGAGACCTCTCCATCAGTGAAGGCAGAGTCTCCTCTTATTCCCGATGTGGAGAACCTGATATATGACCTGTGGATATTGCAATATGACAAGATGGGGCTTCTGATAGATGCCGGTACTTCGCATTACAGGGCAGGTGCAACGGGTTTGTTGGCGGTTCAAGTGACAGCAACGCTTGCGGTAGGCGAGGGATGTACCTTATGTGTGTTGGCAAATATCGGCAGTGAAGTGGACGGTCGGATGAGAGAGTGGCCTCAGACATTGACGGATTTCAAGAGAAGTACTGATGTGCTGGATGTTTCGGATGATATTTCCGCAGCAAATGACGGCTCTTTGTCTGATATGCCGTTGTCCGGATATTGGGAAGGTGACATCACTTCCGGGCAGAAGAATATCCAGGTTTCACTCGGACGTATGTTTTCCCGCATCAATCTTGTTGTGAACAACAATTCAGGAACTGCATATACGGTGAAGTCACTTACTAATGTTGCTACCAAGGTATATGCATTTCCAAGTGTGACGCACGAACCGCTTCCTGCAGACGCATATACTCATATCGATATCGATCAGACAGTTGCGGCAGGCGATACCAAAGAGATGTATTTCTATATGGCACCGAACTTCAATGATGCCACAGGCACAAATGCCGTCCGGCTTAATATTGAAGGAAAGGATCCTGTGATTCTATGCAACGGGGCACCTTCCGACTTTCCGAGGGATTATAACCTCTACCACAACAGCAACTATACCTTCACGATAAATATCAGGTGATAACTCCTGGTGGTATTTTCTTCCCGTCACAGGTGCTTCATGTTCCATTCTGCAGGGTCTGGAATCACTTCTGATATTCCAGTTCCGGATGTGTCCATGAGCCGTTGAAATAAGGCTCTTGAGGCAGATACAGGCGCAGGATATATGTCCATCCCGGGAATATGTCCAGGTAGTTCGGAGCACTCTTGTCATCGCCTCCGAAATGTATTGTCACAGAACCGTCTTCATTATGGGTGGCAAAAGCGCTGTTCACATTATATGAATCTCCCTGCGGATAGCCCTGCCTGTCGTAAACCGTTACCGACCAGAAGGCATTCGCCGCAACCGGTACGTCCCTGAGTGTCAGAGTGCAAGGTTTGTCATCAGCAGGAATACGGCTCAGGTAGACAGCCTGGTCTGAGGTGAAACCTCCCCATCCGTATGCCACGCCGCAATTATGCTGCTCCTGAGTGAGTTCTCCCTTCTTCCCGAATATCTGGTCTGAGGTATAATGCTTTTCGTTTGCGACGGCAAGATATTTCTGTCGCATTGCCAGGACCTCTTCCATATTCCATTTCTGAGTCGGATTGTATGTGCCTCGCTCCGTCTGCTCTATCTTCAACTTGTCCTGCAGTGCAGATACAACTGCCATGTCCTCCTCGTCACGCATGTTTACTTGCGTACGGATCATCAGTAAAACATATCGTGAACCCATGTTTTCCTCGGTAATGGTATAAGTGCCTGGTTCGGTTATGGCCATCGGATTATAGTGATCTTCCGTGACGAACCATGCAGTCTGGTATCTGCCGTCGGTCTCAGGCATGGTCAGAGTGGCATCGGAGTCGAGATCGAGAAGACATATGGAATATCTGGTGTCGAAATTTATGCGCACGACGGTCTTGTCACCGGGATCGGCAGCATCCCTTTTATGCAGAAAGACACCCATTCCGCTTCCGCCTCCTTCCTGCGCAATTATCCTGTCACGATAATTGGCAAATATTATCTGCGTTTCCGCCAATGCATAGTTCTCGTCTGTAACCACTTCATACTCATTCTTCTGCTCTTCCTCTTTCTCCCTGCAGCCCATCGCAACAACCACCATCGCGAGTGACAAAATCCATTTGAATTTCATAGTTCCGTCTCTGTTCAATTATAGATCATTTATATCTTTGCCCTTTTGAAAATTGTCGGGTCAGTATCAATTGAGGTTTCATTGATGCTGTTGCAATCTGATGAACTGATGAGACTGCAACGTCTTACTCCTGTCACTCCGGCAAGACGGCATCATCTTCAAGACCGTGTTCGGAAGCGAGCGACAGGACTTCTTCACGTAATGCTTTAGGGGTGACGTTCTTTTGTATCACAGTAAAGTAAGAATGTCGGAGTTCTCTTTTCACAACCTCGTCCGGTAGCATTTCGACGTTGAGATCGTTCCAATGGCGTTTGTTGAAATGCCACGCGGGGGTAATCGCTGAGTATTCGTCACGCAGCAGGATTGCCCTGTCCGGATTGCATTTGACGGCGACATATTCAGGTCGGGAGAAGATCATGGTTGCAAACCATCTGCCGCATATCTTATATACGACTATCTCTTCATCAAACGGTTGGCATTCCTCGACCAAAGGAAATGTCAATATATATTCTCTGCAATCCATTAAGTCCATGACACGATATTTGACGGTATCTTGATGTTCTTTATTCTTTTGTGCCGGTGGTTTCTTCGGCCGGCTCGATATGGATGTTGATCTGTGTCTGCTGTCCGTATTTTGATAATAATACATCTTCTACTGAGGTGGCTATGTCATGTGCCTCAACGATGGAAATGTCGGGTCGGACTGTAATGTGTGCGTCTATGATGAATGACATTCCGTTGCGGCGCGTCTTCAGTTCGTGTATGTCATGGACTCCTTTTACTGATGAGGCTGTTTCCATGATCTCGTTTTCGATGTCTTCGGGAAGAGAGGTCTCAAGCAGTTCCGCGAGACTTGGCAGAGCCATCTTGACCGCTATTGTTATGATGGCAATGCTGATGATGCAGGATGCGAGTGGATCGAGTATGGTCCATTTGTCACCAAGCAAAATGGCTCCTCCGATACCTGCCAGTGAACCTATCGACGAGAATGAATCGCTGCGATGATGCCATGCGTTTGCAATGACTGCAGGACTGTCGGTCTTTCTGCCTACCTTGACAGTTGCATGATAGAGGATCTCTTTGGCAATAATGGATGCTAAAGCGGCTATGAGGGCAATATATCCCGGTTTTGGAATCATTTCGCCATTGAAAACACCGATTATGCTTCTGATTCCGCCGCCCATAAGGTCTGCACCGATAACGACAAGTATCAGGCTGACTATAAGTGTGGCCAATGTCTCAAATTTCCCGTGTCCGAATGAATGGTCCCGGTCTTTCCCTTTAGATGATATGTGTGTGAATATGAGGATGACGATGTCGCTGAGCAGATCGGACAGGGAGTGTATTCCGTCCGCAATCATAGCGGCGCTTCGTCCGACAATACCCGCTATGATCTTTCCGACTGTCAGTGCGAGGTTTACTGCTGAACCCCATAATGTAATGTTGCGTATTTCTTTCGTTCTGTCCATAAATACCATATTCTTTGGCAATGCAGATGCGCCATGACTTAACAAAGTTATAATAATTTCCCGACTTTGTCCCGATTGATATTATATTTTCTCCATCCATTGTTTCTCTCTGACAATAATGTAATTTTGTACTCATGTAATCATGCGATATGAAGGAAGAATGTTTGATATGTAAAGACTCTCTGGAGTACCTTCAGGAGGACATCCTGATGGAATGCGTCATATGCCGTAAAAGTGAGTTCAGCAAGACAAGATGTCTCAATGGTCACTATGTCTGCAACGAATGTCACTCCAAGGGTGTTGATTCCATTGTCGGGCTTTGCCTGAGTGAGTCCTCCAGCGACCCGACAGAGATCATCGGAAAGATGATGGATATGCCGTTCTGTCATATGCACGGTCCTGAACATCATATCATGGTAGGAGCGGCTCTGTTGACTGCGTACCGTAATGCCGGTGGGCAGATTGACCTTCCGAAGGCTCTAAGCGAAATGATTACCAGGGGAAGCAAGGTCCCCGGAGGAGCGTGCGGGTTCTGGGGAGCGTGCGGTGCTGCAGTAAGCACAGGTATGTTCATGTCCATCATCACAGGTTCGACTCCTTTGATGAATGAGTCCTGGGGATATTCGAACATCATGACCTCACGTTCATTGGCGCGGCTCGGTGAGATAGGCGGTCCGCGCTGTTGCAAGCGTAATTCCTACATGTCGATCCTCACTGCCATTGAGTATGTGGAGAAGATAACAGGAGTCAGGATGCAGAAGACTCAGATCGTCTGCCGTCATATGTCTTCCAACAGCCAATGTATCGGTAAGCGTTGTCCTTTTCACCCGTCAAATCAGTAAATCATGAAATATCTTGTTCTTTGTACAGGCAACAGATGCCGCAGTCAGATGGCCCATGGGATCCTTCAGCATCTTCATCCCGGAGCGGAAGTCTGCTCGGCAGGAGTAAGGCCTGCATCTGAGGTTCATCCTCTTGCCATCAAGGTTATGGCCGAGATAGGTATTGACATAAGCGGACATTATCCAAAGAGCGTCTCACAGTATCTGGACCGGAGTTGGGACTATGTCATCACTGTATGCGGTGGTGCCAGAGAAAGTTGTCCGAAGTTTACTGGAGAAGTAGGGAAGTGCCTGCACATCGGCTTTGATGATCCCGATGCTTTCACCGGTCCCGAAGAACAGGTCATAGAAGAATTCCGTCGTGTACGCGATGAGATAAGACGTGAAATGTCTAAACTATAATAGAATAGGATACCCTAAAGTTGTACTTGTATATGAAACGGAACCAGAAGGTGAAAAAGTTGTCCTCAATCGTATAGCGAACATTCTTTGTAGGTAAGTCATTGATAATCGATAAATAACGACATATAGCACTATCTGTCGCATAATGAGTCCGTTATCGCCTCCTGCGGTAATGGACTTATTGTTTAATTTTATTGCATTTTAATAGATATTCGCTGGAATTTGTACCTTATTTGTAGCTCACCGGTACACCTACATTATAAGCAGGTCAGGATGACAAGGTATATTGACAACGTTGAACAACTTTGAACAAAGATGAACAATGATTCTGGCGAAAACTCTACAAACGATGCGCAGGTAACTTATTATGTACTCGTTAATGACTCATGACAGAATCTGTCGGCACTGCGGAAAAGAATTCGTCTCGCAAAAGAAAAACACAAAGTACTGCTCACAGATGTGCAAACCTTGCAGATAAAGCCTGAAAGAAGACACAAAAACAACTCCTCAAACAAGAGAACGCAAAAGAAGCAATGCGACAGGATATTCTTCATAAAAATCCCGAATTTTCTTCGCATATATATATATATCAAATCATCTTTCGTGTAGTACGCTATACATAGAATTCACCTCAGGACAGGTGTCTTGCGGGGAATGGTTCTGTCAGGTAGTTTTTCTCTTGTACTGGTCATTTATACCACAGTGCTAAGCGATAGTAAGTTATCCGTATGATATTTTGGAAATACTGACCAATTCATATGAATAACTGAATAATTCTTCTCAATCTCTTGCCATACCTTTGCAGCCGTAAAATTAGTGTAGTAAAGAGATGAAAAGATTTTTAACCATTTTATGCGCCATCGCATTTTCAGGCGCAGCGCTCTCAGCGCAGAACAATGCGGACACTATCAGAGTAAACAGAAACGATTCAGACACACTCGTAATCATTGTAAAGGAGAAACAGTCGATTGATCGTAAGGCATACACATTCTAATACAAAAAATCATGACAACACTTAAACCAAAGAAGACAAAGATCGAGGATATCGTAGTCGGTGCATATCAGAAGATTGAAGATACTGTTGTAGGAACATACCAGAAGATAAAGGATGCCGTAGTCGGCACTTATCAGAAGATCGAGGATAAATTCGTCGAGAAATTCCTTGAAGTAGAAGAAGAAATCATTGAAATTCCTGAAGGGGAGACGAAGCAGATGGCTAAGGCTCGTCAGGAGGCTGCTCAGAAGAGGATTGACGAGGCAAAGAACAATCAGTAATCATGAAGACAGTGACAGTGATATTTGAAGAGCCTCTTCATCATGTTTGCCTGATGCATGGACTGAAGCAGACATATGGCAGGATGCCGTTCCTGAATAAAAGAGTGCTTGAGGTCAGAGGAAAGGTGATGACAATTGATAATATCGTCCCACCGCCTCCTATGATGAACAACCCAGGCAGAAGGACAGGCATAAGAGGCACAAGGAATATGGTTGGGGTCTCATATTGGAAGAATATACTTTCGATTGAGTATAGGGAGGATATGTGCAGCCAGGAAGATGTCACTGCATTCGTCAACAGTCTCATAGAGGACTATATGCATTTCAGGCATCCGTTCATGAAGACAGTAACCGAAGACACATTTGTTCTTGAGATTGCAAGCAGACACCGTATAGCACAGATAATATACTGATGAAGAAGATTTTAACCATTTGTATAGGTTTTCTGATCGCCGTGATTGCCAATGCGCAAAGGCCAGGTGGGAGTAAGCCTGAAATACTTTTGGAAGGTGGCGTCAAAGCTGATGCCACTTT
>SUYY01000024.1 GCA_015060205.1 Bacteroidales bacterium | reverse complement strand
GCTCGGTATGTAATTGAACAATTACAAAAGTTATTTAAGTTAAACTTGGAACGCAGTTGGAAAGTTCCGACGACGGACACTGCCTCCATAAAACAGTTAAATTTATGCCAAGATCGGTAAATTCAGTTGCCTCAAGGGCACGCCGCAAGAAAATTCTTAAAAAGACCCGCGGTTATTTTCTTTCGAGAAAGAATGTTTGGACGGTAGCAAAGAATACCTATGAGAAGGGTCTCACTTATGCTTACCGTGACCGTAAGAACAAGAAGCGCACATTCCGTGCTCTTTGGATTCAGAGAATCAACGCTGCTGCACGTCAGTACGGTATGACTTATTCTCAACTTATCGGCCGTCTCGCTAAGCAGAACATCGAACTCAATCGTAAAGTGCTTGCAGACCTTGCTATGAACAATCCTCAGGCATTTGAGGCTATCATCAATTCTGTAAAATAGTGCAGTTTGATGAGCCTGAAGGAATTATACCACAATAAATGGGCGAGACTGGGTTTCTGGTCGGTCCTTTATATCCTGTGGGTAATCTGGCTTGGGAACTACTGGTGGCTTTTCGGCCTTGTACCTATTTTCGACGGACATATCACCAAGAAGGTGAAGTGGCTGTTCTGGAAGAAGGAATACAAGGAGGGAGAAAAGAGGAACGCACTTCTGGACTGGCTTGATGCCATCATTTTTGCAGTTGTAGTCGTAACTTTCATCAATACGTTCTTTTTCCAGGCTTTCAAGATTCCTTCATCCTCAATGGAGAGTTCCCTTTATACGGGAGACCATCTGTTTGTAAGTAAACTGGCCTATGGTCCGAAACTACCGCAGACACCATTGACGATACCTTTCACTCATAACGTCATTGCCGGTAAGGAATCATATTCCGAACTGATTCAGAATGACTACAGGAGATTAAAGGGCTTCGGCAGCGTCAAGGCTGGAGATTATGTGGTTTTCGGATTTCCTCACGGAGACTCAGTTCTTGTAAGGGAGCCGGCGGCAGATTACTATACATATGTCAGAACACTCGGACGAGACTACACTCATGCCAATTACGGCCCTGTGAAGGTCCGCCCTTCTGACAAGAAAGACCACTATGTGAAAAGATGTGTCGCAGTGGCAGGTGATACGCTTCATATTATTGACGGACAGGTTTTTGTCAATTCTCAGAAGCAGGAAAACTGGCCTGGTGTGCAGAATTCCTACAGAGTGGTGACAGACGGAAAGAAGATCAACCAGAAGAATCTCGACAAGTTAGGTATAAACATAAGAGAACTTTGGTATCATCCTGAACTCCCGGGCTATCCGGAAATGCCTCTTACAGCAGAAATGCTCGAAAAGGTAAAGTCTTATTCCAATGTCGTGTCAGTGACGCAGAATACGGATTCATATCCACCGGATTATCCGGATTCGGATCTCACGATCTTCCCGTTCTCGTCAGACTTCAGATGGACAAGAGACAATTTCGGACCGCTTTGGATACCTGCAAAGGGAGCGGAAGTGGAACTTACCCTGCAGAATCTTCCACTTTATCAGAGAATAATCACCTCGTATGAGGGAAATACTCTCGAAGTAAAGGATGGCAGGATATACATCAATTCCGAGGAGGCTCACAAATATACTTTCCAGCAGGATTATTATTTCATGATGGGAGACAACAGGCACAATTCGCTCGACTCAAGATATTGGGGATTCGTTCCTGAAGATCATATAGTCGGTAAGCCCGCTCTGATATGGCTCTCCATCGACGGAAACAGAAAGTTTCCGCATAACATAAGATGGCGCAGGTTTTTCAAATTTGTGTAAATTTTTGCAATTGCAATTTTTTTATGCGATATTTGCAGCCCGCTAATAATGAATTAATTAAAAAAGTTATATACAATGGCAAAGGTTTGTCAAGTTACAGGAAGAAAGAGAATGGTAGGAAACAATGTTTCCCATTCTAAGAGACGCACAAAGCGTGTCTTCGCCCTTAACCTCAAGACCAAGAAGTTCTGGTCAGAGGAGGAGCAGAGGTTCATCACCCTCAAGGTGTCTTGCAAAGGTATGAGAACCATCGAGAAGAATGGTCTCGACGCTACAATCAAGGACGCTCAGAAGAAAGGATTTATTAACCTTGTTTAATTTTACGAATTATGGCAAAGAAAGCAAAAGGTAACAGGGTGCAGGTCATCCTTGAGTGCACTGAGCAGAGAGAAAGCGGTGTACCAGGTATCTCAAGATACATCACAACTAAGAATAAGAAGAACACGACTCAGCGTCTGGAGCGTAAGAAGTATAATCCGTTCCTGAAGAAGGTTACCCTTCATCGCGAGATCAAATAATTAAGGAGGATTAGATAATGGCAAAGAAAGCAGTTGCAACCTTCAAGGCCGGTACACTCAAGAAGATGGTTAAGTGTATCCGTATGGATAAGTCTCCAAAGACCGGCGCTTATGTATTCACCGAGGAATTGGTTGAAGAGGACAAGACTAAGGATTTCTTCGCAAAGAAATAATCCTTTACTACAGATAAGGAAGTGGCAAAGTCAATTTAGGCTTTGCCACTTTTTTTATACGTTAAATTTCATTAAATTTGCAGGTTAAACCGTGTATTCTATGGGTATTTTTGACAAAGGAGTAAAAAAGACCAACAGGAGTTTCTTCGACAGGCTTTCACATGCCGTCATCGGTCGTACTGAGGTGGATGAGGATGTTCTGGATGCGATTGAAGAAGCGTTGCTGGCTACAGATATGGGCGTTGATACGACGTTGAAGATAATCGACAGTCTTGAGGAAAGGGTTCGCAGAGACAAGTATGTATCCATGGGAGAACTCGTGGATATGCTACGTGAGGAAATTGCGGACCTTCTTGATGTGGACAATTCGGAGCAGGTGGTTCCTTTCGATTTTACAAAGAAGCCATATGTCGTCATGGTGGTAGGTGTCAATGGTGTAGGAAAGACGACAACTATCGGAAAACTCGCAAGCAGTCTTAAGGCACAGGGAAAGAAGGTCCTTTTGGGAGCCGCTGATACCTTCCGTGCCGCTGCAGTGGACCAACTCACCATCTGGTCAGAGAGGGCCGGGGTGGATATCGTCAAGCAGGATATGGGTTCCGATCCGGCATCTGTGGCCTTTGATACGCTTAAGTCTGCTGTAGCAAAGGATGCTG
Organism: Bacteroidales bacterium; assembly: GCA_015060205.1. Lineage (GTDB taxonomy): Bacteria > Bacteroidota > Bacteroidia > Bacteroidales > UBA932 > Cryptobacteroides. The sequence goes on along the minus strand of SUYY01000024.1, from coordinate 35,267 downwards.
ATGTCGTTCTGATTGATACTGCAGGCCGTCTTCACAACAGGATAGACCTTATGAATGAACTTACGAAGATCCGTAATGTGATGAGGAAAGTTGTGCCTGATGCACCGCATGAGGTCCTTCTCGTTCTTGATGGTTCAACTGGACAGAATGCCTTCCAGCAGGCAAAGGAGTTCTCGAGAGCGACCGACATATCTGCGATGGCTATCACTAAACTCGATGGAACCGCCAAAGGAGGAGTCGTGGTAGGAATTGTTGACCAGTTCCGTGTACCTGTCAAGTTTGTCGGCATCGGTGAAGGTATCGACGACCTGAAGATCTTTGACAAGAGGGAATTCGTAGGTTCGCTCTTCTCCAAGGAAGACATAGCATAAAAGAATTTTAAAGTTATATATATATGAAGATTTCGTACAATTGGCTCAAGAATTATCTTGAGTGCGACCTCACTCCTGAGGCCGTTGCAGAGGCGTTGACTTCCATTGGACTTGAAGTCGATTCCCTCGAACAGATTGAAGAGATTCCGGGAGGACTCAAGGGTGTCATAGTTGCTGAAGTTGTGGAATGTGTGGAGCATCCGGATTCGGATCATCTCCATATCACTAAATTGAATACAGGCGAGCCTGAACTCCTTCAGGTCGTATGCGGTGCTCCTAACGTTGCGGCAGGCCAGAAGGTCCTTCTTGCTACAGTGGGTACTGTCCTCGGAGAAGATTTCAAGATCAAGAAGTCGAAGATCCGCGGAGTGGAGTCTTTCGGCATGATATGCGCTGAGGATGAACTAGGCATCGGTGAATCTCACGACGGCATCATGGTTCTTGAGTCCGATGCTGTGGTAGGTACTCCTGCAAAGGACTATCTGGGACTTTCTACCGATGCTCTCATTGAGATCGGACTTACCGCCAACCGTGTGGATGCCGCTTCTCACATCGGAGTCGCCCGTGACCTGTATGCATATCTCAAGCACAATGGCATTCCATGTAAACTCAATATTCCGGATGTGTCTTCATGGGCAGACAATGCAGATGGAGATGCCATACCGGTGGAGGTGAGAGCGGCAGACGGTGCGCCTCGTTATACCGGTACTACCATCAGAGGAGTCAAGGTCGCACCTTCACCAGAGTGGCTTCAGAAGAAACTGCTGGCGATAGGACTCAGACCTATCAATAATATTGTCGACATCACCAACTTTGTTCTGCATGAGGTGGGACAGCCTCTTCATGCATTTGACGCATCGAAGATCGCCGGAAACAAGGTTGTGGTCCGTTGGGCAGAGGAAGGTGAGAAATTCGTGACTCTGGATGGAGTGGAGCGTACACTGAGTTCCGCTGACCTTATGATAGCAAACGCTGAAAAGCCTATGTGCCTTGCAGGCGTGTTCGGCGGTGAGGAGTCTGGCGTCACAGAGTCGACTACCGACGTTTTCCTCGAAAGCGCATATTTCAATCCGGTTTCCATAAGGAAGAGTTCAAAGAGACACGGTCTCAAGACAGACGCATCATTCCGCTATGAGCGTGGTGCTGACCCTCTGATTGTGGAGTATGCCGCAAAACGTGCCGCTCTTCTTATTCTCGAACTTGCAGGAGGAAAAATCGAGGGCAGGATGCAGGAGTTCTATCCTGTGGAGATTGCAAGGAAGGAGGTTGATCTTGACTATGCACGAATAGAAAACTTTGTGGGCAAGAAGATAGGCGCAGATGTCATTGAGAATATTCTCGAGTCTCTTGCATACCGGTTCATTGAAAAAAGTGAGAACGGTGCCAAGGTGGCAGTCCCATCATATATGGTGGATGTATACCGCGAATGCGATATCGTGGAGGAGATTCTTCGTATCTACGGTTACAACAATATTGAACTTCCGCAGGCTATGAGAATGTCTGTGAATGCTCCTCAGAAGCCTGAACAGGAGCAGGTGAGGAAGACGATAGCGGATTTCCTTGCAGCAAACGGATTTGTGGAGACGATGAACAACTCCCTCACCAGGTCTGAATATTATTCCAAACTCAAGACGTTCCCGGAGGAGAAGTGCGTGAGAATCATGAACCCGCTCAGCAGCGACCTGAATGTGATGCGTCAGACTCTGATTCTCAACGGTCTGGAGGTGATTGCCTACAATATCAACCGTCAGATTACAAATATCAAGACATTCGAGTACGGTTCTGTATACTCTTTCAATCCTGAGATGGATGGAAAGACACTTGAGTCGTACGAGGAGCATACCTGTTATGCGCTCTTTATGAGCGGTCAGATGGAGAAGTCCTGGCGTGTGGATCCGGGTAAGGGTAATTACTTCCAACTCAAGGGATATCTGGAACTCCTTCTCAAGAGGTTCGGATGTGATATCTATTCTCTCCAGACCGATGCCGCACCTGCAGACCTTTTCTCAGAGGGACTTTCCTATAGCCTTCCAGGCTCGAACCTGCCTCTTGCAGTCATGGGAACAATCTCTCCTGCGCGTCTGAAGCAGTTCGGCATCCGCCAGCCTGTATTTGCCGCAGAAATCAACTGGCCAAATCTCTTTACCCTTATAAAGAGGAACAAGATAAGATATTCCGAACTTCCTAAGTTCCCTGAAGTAAGACGTGACCTTGCGCTTCTTCTTGATGAGTCAGTGTCATATGCGGACCTTCGCAAGAGCGCACTCAGAGTCGGCAAGAAACTCCTCAAACAGGTAGGTCTTTTCGATGTATACAGAGGTGACAAGATTGCCGAAGGCAAGAAACAGTATGCTTTGAGTTTCGTTCTTCAGGATCTTGAAAAGACATTGACGGACAATGATGTAGAAAGGGTCATGAGCAAACTTCTCTCTACTTTCCAGAATGAATTCGGTGCTACATTGAGATAGTGATGAGGCTTTTAAGGCACATATTACCTATGACCGCGGTTCTTCTGCTCCTGCTCTCATGCGGCGGGCAGGAGGATAAGGTCATACCTCGAGGCAAACTGGCTGAGATATATGCAGAAATGCTGCTCACCGACCAATGGATCACTTCCAATCCTGGTAACCGCCATTCAGCAGATACGTCTCTGGTATATGAACCTATATTGGAGAAATACGGCTATACCTCGGCTGATTACCGGATGAGTGTGGAGGAATATATGAACGATCCTGAACGTTTTTCAAGAATATTGAGGACAACCGGACAGATTCTTGACAGAAGACTCAAGGACCTTCAGAAGCGCAAGGATGAAATCGAGCATCAGGAGGCATTGAAGAGGCTCCGTGAAACCAGGAAAATAAAGGTGGAGATAGATATGGGAGAATATTTTCCATATATGGACAGCGAGCCGTATGTGCATTATTACGACAGTCTTTCGGTTGAACCGGATACTTTGAATATATATCGCTTCCGCAATATCGACAGGGGAGATACCATATACCGCGACCTCAGGATGGTGATACTGGATTCACTGCACGTGAAGGACAGTGTCCTGAAAGACAGCATTGATGTAAAGGATACATTAATTAAAAAGTAAGCATGAGCACAAGAAGAATCGCTGCAAGGTACGTATATACGCTTGAGTCGTATGAGCCTCTGCTCAATGGTTTTGTGGAATATGACGAGTCCGACGGGACAATTCTGAATACAGGGCTTTGTGAAGAGGGTACATCGGAGGAGATATTGGACGGCGCCATTGTGCCGGGTTTTGTCAATGCACATTGCCATGTGGAACTTTCCCATCTCCATGGAAAATTCTACAAAGGATCGGGAATGGCAGGCTTCATAGACCAGATAAATGCCTTACGGGACTGGGCCGGTCGTGATGCCAAGGAAGCGCTCGTCCGGAAGTGGATGGATAAGATGTGGAATGATGGCGTTTCAGCCATGGCGGATATCAGCAACGACGATTCATCCTTTGATGTGAAGGCCTCTCACAAGATGTACACAAGGACTTTTCTGGAGGTTTTCGGCAGTGAACCGGAAATGTGTGAAGGTGTGATGGCAGATGTGAAGGAACTTCACGGGACCGCATGCGAAAAGGGTCTTGATGCCGCTCCGACTCCGCATTCATGCTACACGATGAGTCCGCAGTTGCTCAGTGCTTCCGCTGCCGCCGCCCTCGACAGTGGGTTCATATCCTATCATTCCCAGGAAAGTCAGGAAGAGGAGGACCTTCTTCTGCATGGGTCCGGTGCCATGTATGACAACCGTATAAGAAACGGCATGAGTGTACCTCCTGTCACCGGAGAGTCTTCGCTGAAGTATTTTATCGACAGACTTGCAGATGTACGTCCGGCACCATATGACCAGAACATTCTTCTGGTCCACAATGTGTGTCTCTCACAGGATGATATCGATGCGGCAAAGGCTGTGATGAACAATGTCTATTGGGCGGTATGTCCGTTATCCAATATATTCATTCATAATGCCTTACCTCCTATTCCTCTGATGAGGAGGAATGGTCTTAAGATTGCTGTAGGCACGGATTCGCTTTCAAGTAATGATGACCTGAGCATGATAGGGGAGATCGCATGTCTGCATAGAAATTTCCCGGAGGTGCCGATGGGTGAGATATTTGCATGGGCGTCACTGAACGGAGCAGGATTCCTGTCGAAGGACGATGTCCTCGGAAGTATAGAGAAAGGTAAGAAACCGGGGCTGGTTCTGGTGAAGGGCTTGGATTCACAAGGAAATGTCACCTCGGAAAGTACTTCAGAAAGAGTGTTGTAATGCTGCATTTTGACGATATAGTTTTCGGACCGATTGTCAGCCGCAGGCTCGGTTCTTCCCTTGGTGTCAATATATTGCCGTCGAAGGGTAAACTATGCAATTTTGACTGTGTGTATTGCGAATGCGGATGGAACAAGGACGGTCTGGGTGATAGGAAATTTCCGCTTCTGCCGGAGGTCTCCGCTGCCCTTGAGGACAAGATGAGCAGGCTGTCTGCGGAGGGAGTTCCTGTGGATTCAATTACATTTTCCGGCAATGGCGAGCCTACTCTCAATCCTGATTTTGCAAAGATAGTAGAGGTTACCTTGGAGTTGAGGGACAGGTATTATCCTCAGGCTAAGGTGTCTGTGCTTTCCAATGCGACTCTCATCTGGAGGGATGATGTGTTCGAGGCATTGTCAAAGGTCGATAATCCGATAATGAAGATAGATGCCGGAACGGATTCTCTTGTGTCAGCGGTCAATAAGCCGGTAGGAAAATATTCTCTTGACAGGATTGTTGACGGTCTGCGCAGATTCAACGGTGATTTCGTTCTTCAGACCATGTTTGTTGGGTCTGATGATTTTGATACCACAGTTCAGGATGCTCTCGGAAGGTGGATGGATATCGTAAGGGAACTTGCTCCGAGAGAAATAATGATATATACAATCGACAGAGAGACTCCCGACAAGACATTGAGGAAATATACGGTCGGACAGATGAGTGCTTTTGTAAAGCCGCTTCTGGACGAAGGGTTCAACATACAGATAAGAGGCTGATGAGGACAGTTATACAAAGAGTTGCACATGCTTCGGTGAGGGTGCCGGCAGAAGGATATGAGTCCGGTATAGGCCATGGTCTTCTTGTGCTGGCGGCATTCATCGATGAGGATACCGACGAAGATATTCTATGGACTGCGCGCAAGATCGCTTCAATGCGGATTTTCGATGATAAGGACGGAGTCATGAACCTTTCTGTGAAAGATGTTGATGGTCAGGTTCTTGTCGTGAGCCAGTTTACTCTCTACGCCTCCACTGTAAAAGGTAACAGACCATCATATATCAAGGCTGCAAAGCCCGATGTAGCCATACCTTTGTATAATAAATTCATAGCCGCTTTGGAAAAGGAGTTGGATAATAGTGTAGGAAAAGGTATCTTTGGGGCGGACATGAAGGTGGACCTTCTTAATGACGGTCCTGTAACTATAATAGTAGATTCAAAACTGAAGTTTTAACATATATGGATTATCTGGATAAATATTCTTATGCGCCCGATTCGGAGGGAATGGGCAGGGCTTTGGAACAACTTGCTGCAAATCTTGGCACATTTGCTTCTGAACAGGTCTACAAGGATTGCTTTTCTATGATGGACCTTACCACATTGAAGACCGATGATACACCCTCGTCTGTTGCGCGTCTGGTGGGCAAGGTCAATGCTTTCAATGAGTCCTATCCTCAATGGCCTCTTCCGGCATCTGTATGCGTCTATCCCAATTTTGCTTCAGTCGTTGCCGCGGAGAGAAAATGCGATTTCAACATTACGGTGGTTTCTGCATGCTTCCCATCCTCTCAGAGTTTTCTGGAAGTGAAACTGAAAGAGTGTGAAATGGCAGTGGAGCAGGGTGCTGATGAAGTAGATATAGTCTTGGCTCTCAATAAGTTCCTTGCTGGGGATCATGAAGGCGCAGCGGAGGAGATCACTCAGGTGCGCTCATGCATCGATGCAGTCGCTAAGAAGCAGGGCAGAAAGGTACATCTTAAGGTCATACTTGAGACAGGACTTCTGCGTACTCCGGAAAACATCGCAAGAGCATCATTCCTTGCCATGGAGTCCGGTGCTGATTTCATCAAGACCTCTACCGGAAAGGTTGATGTCAACGCAACTCCTGCCGCTGCATATGTGATGTGTGAGTGCATACAGCGTTTCTATAAGATGACAGGCAGGAAGATCGGATTCAAGCCGGCCGGTGGAATATCATCTGCGGCCGATGCTTTATGCTACTATTCGATAGTTTCTTCCGTTCTTGGAAAGGAATGGCTCAATAAGGAATATTTCCGTTTCGGAGTCAGCCGTGTGGCAAACAGCATACTTTCTGCGGTGGAGGAAAAGACGGTTTCTTACTTCTGATTTCAAAAAAAATCGATTTTTTTTGAAAAACAAGTTTTAAAAATCGCTGTCTGGGATATCTCAGTCAGCGATTTTTGAATTTATCCGTTTACAATTTTTTTACGCGGATAAGTCTTCTGAACTTTGCCCTCGTAAAAAGATTTGTGTTATGAGAGGTAAAATCAAACTGCTTGTCATGGCATTGGCAGTGATGTCATGCGGCAAAGAAGACATGAATTCCTTGAATGGAATAGACTATGAGTATGGAAGGGGACTGTCACATGACAGGATTGTTCTCGGCAATCGTCTGGAGAATCCTTACAAGACCGAAAATGTCACCAAGGCACTGAAGGACCTGTATCCTTCCAAGGCAGGAAGGGTGGAGGTGGAACCGACCGATTATTATGTACGCTTCCTTCCATCTGACAAGGCGGAGTGTGACTATCTGGAATCACTCGGACTGGAACTTGTAGACCATCCTTTGGACTATGAAATCGCTGTGGACGGAGACTGGTATCATGACCCGGAGGTCCCTGACGGGAATGTGACATGGCAATATGCGGTAGTTCCTGTGGGATTTGATTTCCCTGAGCATATTGAATATGAGATTATCCATGAGTGCCATATCATCAATCCATCAGAATCTACCAAGGCCGACGGGATTGACTGGTCTGCAGTCGAGCGCAAGGCTTTCATAAATACCGGAAATGAAGACCGCCTCGATGAACTTGCAACAAAGTCCGGCTCGGGCAAGGTCGTCCCCTGCGGGCGTATCACAATTGTAGATGAGCATGCAAGTGGGGCGAAGCCTTTCGGCGTAGCAGGTGTGAGGGTATCCTGCAATACCTTTGTGAAATTCGACAGGACCTATACCGACCGTGACGGCTATTACCGGATGAACAAGGCTTTCAGTTCAAAACTCCGCTACCGTCTGGTATTCAGCAACCGGAAGGGATTTTCGATAGGACTCAATCTCGTCCTTGTCCCGGCTTCGGTCTCCACTTTGGGAAAGGCTTCCCCAGCCGGAGTGAATATGACAGTTACCGATAGGTCGGATGGTAAACTCTTCAGGAGATGTGTGGTAAATAATGCAGCATATGACTATTATTCAAGATGTTCCAAAGATGATATGAACATAGCCCTTCCTCCTGCAGATCTGAGGATATGGATTCTCAACGGTATGAAGGCAAGCAGTGCGGTCATGCTTCACCATGATGCCGCCCTCACTAATGCTCAGATATCCTCGTTCCTTGGAAAGTTCGCGCCGCTGGTGAAATTCCTTCTTCCGGACATCACGTTGGGTACTGGTGGAAAGGATGATTATCGCTCCATCTACTCTGCGACATGTCACGAACTCTCGCATGCAAGCCATTTCGCAAAGGTCGGAACCGAATATTGGAATAAGTATATAAGGTATATCGTGGAGTCGTATATTACATCCGGAGGAATGACATACGGAGAAGGAACCGGTACCGGAGCAGGGCATTGTCAGATCGGAGAAGAATGGGCGTATTTTCTTGAGAGCAGGATGTTCAAGGACAGATATGGCGGAACATTCCCGACCTTCGGAACTTCCTATTGGTTTAATCCGCAGATATTCAGGTATCTGAATGAACGAGGCTTATCGGTAGCGCAGATGTTTGCAGTTCTCGACAAGAATGTTTCATCAAGAAAGGACCTTAAGGAGGCAATTCTGACAGCCTATCCTTCAAGAAAGAATCTGGTGGAACAGGTATTCAACAGATATTAGGCTATGAAGAGATTTGTTTTTTCCGTATTTCTTCTGTTTGCCGTTCAGACCATATATGCTCAGAAGGTCAGTGTGTCTACCAATGTGCTCGGCTATGCGGCCCTGGGAACCATGAATATGGATGTGTCATACTCCATATCAAGGCGTTGGAGCGTCGTGGCGGGGGCCAGATACAATCCCTTTACATTCAGGAAAGGTGATCCGTCTGCGCAGTTCCAACTTCGTCAGCAATCATATTCGCTGGGTGCAAGGTTGTGGCCCTGGCATGCCCTGTCAGGATGGTGGTGTTCTTCAAAGTTAAGGTATCAGGAATATAATTTCGGAGGAATCTTCTCTGATGAGGCACGCGAAGGAGACAGGGTGGGCCTTGGATTGTATGCGGGATATACCCATATGCTTTCCAGACATCTGAACCTTGAGTTCGGATTGGGTCTATGGGCGGGAGTGGATTTCTACAGGAGATATTCATGTACGGTATGCGGCACGACACTTGGGTCCGGCACCAGAGGATTTGTGCTTCCTGACGATTTTGCAGTTTCTCTGGTATATGTGTTCTGATCTGAAGATAATTCTGCTGCTCCTGACCTTCTGTGCATCGTCATGTGTACAGTATAAGGTAATGCAGAGACTCTCGGCCGGAGAGGTCTCTGTGGGGGTCTCTGTGCCAGGAGATGATCTGATGGAAGACGAGGCTCCGGAATCCTTGGTGGACAGTGTGGACACGGAACTGCCTGACGGTCCTATAATCATGAATGCCATCAGAGATTCAGAAAGCGGGGAAATGGTCGCTTCTGACGTGATCAATGCATCCAAGGTGGTCGCCAGGTTCCGTAATGTGCCCGAAAGGGGAGGATATGTCTCGATAGGGTTTGATGTTACAGTACCTTCTGCATTGACAAGGTCTTCCTGGAAGATGGAACTTGTGCCGAAACTGCTGATTCAGAAGGATACTTTCCGGTTGGAGTCCTTGTGCATTGCCGGATTGCAGTATAGGGAAGCCCAACTTCGAGGCTATCAGAGATATAACCGTTTTCTTGCTTCCATCATTACCGATACCACAGATTTCATAAAGGTAGGTCAGTTGGAGATATTTCTCCAGCGGCATTTTCCTGAGACCTATGCCATGAAGACGGATTCGTCCTTTGTATCCGAGCCTATGGCTGAAAATCTGTTCGGAGTGACTCAGAAGGATGCATTCATGCATTACAGGAAGAAAATCAAGGAGGGGTGGAATGAAAGGAAAAAGCGTAACAAGGAGCGCATGTATGCAAGATATGTCAAGGACCCGATCGTTTCCCAAGGCGTTCGTCTTGACACTGTGATTGCAGACGGCGGCGGGTTCATATACAGATATACGCATCGGTTCAGAAGCCGTCCCGGTCTGAAGAAGGCTGTGGTATATCTTGATGGCGATCTTTATGAAAAGGGTGAAGTGCTGATGCCTGTTCCGAGATCGGATGATATGACGTATTATATAAGTTCATTGTCTTCCCTTGCAGATGAAACGGTCAAATACAGGATGATTGTTCTCGAGAGGACTGTATATGACAATACTAAGGCTCTTATAGATTTCGGTTTGGGGCGTCCGGACGTGGATACCCTGCTTTCGGACAATGCCTCAGAACTGTCCAGGGTCAGGAAGTGTATTGATGACGTATATAAACATCATGAACTGGTGCTGGACTCGCTGGTGATATCAGCATCCTGCTCGCCTGAGGGATATTATGCAGCGAATGAAAAACTGGCTCTTGCCCGGTCTGAGTCCGTGTGTGAATATATTTCAGAATATGTTCCGGAGCAATGGAAGGAATGTCTGAAAGTTTCATGTCTGCCGGAGAATTGGGATCAGTTGAGGCTTCTGGTGAAGAATGATACGGTCCTTGGAGAGGCATCTGTCCAGAAGATCATGGCGATGACTGCCGATCTTGCAGAACCTGATGCTGTGGAGAAACGGCTTTCGTCAATGCCTCAGTACAGATATCTTCGTGAGAAGATTTATCCGAAACTGCGCAGTGTCAGATTTGAGTTCTTTCTGCACCGTCCGGAAATGGACAAGGATACAGTACACACATCTGAGGTCGATACCTTATATATGTCGGGAGTAAAGGCCTTGAAGGATCTGGATTATAAAAAGGCAGTCTCGCTTTTGAGGACATATGGTGACTATAATTCCGCTTTGGCCTTTGTGTCTGCAGAATATAATCATTCCGCCCTGGATGTCCTGCAGACTCTTGATGGAAATGATCCGAAAGTATGCTATCTGATGGCGATGGTACTATCCCGTCTGGAGCAGCATGAAACTGCCGAGGCTTATTTCAGGAAGGCACTGAATCTCGGTCCGTACCTGAGGCACAGGGCCAATCTCGACCCGGAGATGTCGAAATTTATACCGCTAGTTGAAAATGAATATTGATTGTTGTGATATGAAAAGAATGCCGTCAGTTGTATTTTTCTTTATTTTGTTGCTTATGTCGGTCTTGAGTTGTGTGAAGGAAGACCGAGAGTCGTGTCCGTGTCGCTTGATGCTGGATTTATCCGGCATCGACACCTCTGTAGTAAAGGTGTTGAACATTCAAGCCTTCAATTCAGACGGGGTAGTCTTTTCAGATACGCTTTCCATAGAGGATTTTGACTGTATTTATGTCCGTGAAGTGCCACGGGATGATATGAGGCTTACCTTGTGGGGCGGTTGCAATGCTCATGAAGACCTTCATATACCATATGGCATGGAATGTCCTCCTTTATATATGTCTTCATTTGACGCAGATGCACGAGGTGAGACTGTTTTCCGGAAGGTCGTACTTCTGAAGAATCATTGTAATCTTACAGTATTGTTCGAAGGACGTGAGCAAATGCCCTACAGTCTTACCTTCAGAGGAAACGTGGATGGATATGACAATGACGGTTCGCCTTCTGCAGGGGAGTTCTCCTGTGTGGCCTATCCGTCGCAGACTGATGCATCACGTGTGATTCTGCCCCGTCAGACGGATGATTCTCTTCTGCTTGATGTTGAGGATATGGAATCCTCTGTACTCAAGACATTTGCAATCGGTAAATACCTCACGGCAAGCGGCTATGACTGGACCGAAGATAATCTTGAGGATGCGACAGTCATCCTGGACTATCACGTGACAGGAATCACCATCACATACAAAGGGTGGGACGAAGAATATACATATGATATAATTCTTTGATACTTTGTCATAAATTTCTTTCTATTTCAAAAACATTTTGTATCTTTGTCCCACTTTTCTGAAAGCGGATGTGGTGAAATGGTAGACACGCTCGTTTCAGGTGCGAGTGCTTCACGGCGTGTAGGTTCGACTCCTATCATCCGCACAAGGCAAAAATAGAGTGACTGGTCGGTCACTCTATTTTTTTTATGTTTTCTGCTATCTGGCTTACGAGCCTTTCGCGTGCCTGGACGCTTGCCCATGCTGTGTGCGGCGACAGACGGAGTCTGTCTTTTCTCTTCACCTTCAGGAGTGGATTGTCGGATGGAAGAGGCTCTTTTACGAACACATCGAGTGCTGCTCCTGCAATGGTCTGATTGTCAATGGCTTCAGCGAGGGCGTATTCGTCGACGATTCCTCCTCTTCCCATGTTGACAAGAATTGCGTCCGGTTTCATCAGTGCCAGTTCTTTCGAGCCTATAAGTCCGTTGGTCCTTTCGTTAAGCGGGGCGTGTATCGACACAATATCTGACTTGGACAACAGTTCGTCCAAAGGAAGTGATGGATATTCCTTGCAGTGTCCCGTTCCGGATGTCGAGAAATAGCATACGTTCATTCCGAAAGCCTCGGCTACTTTTGCCACCCTGCTTCCGATGTTTCCCATACCGATTATTCCTATTGTCTTACCCTCAAGTTCGGTCCAACTCACAGTCGGGTCGGTGAATATGTTCATCCGTGAATATCTTCCGGATTTCACACATTCGTCATAATATGGACCTTCGCCGAGAAGAGAAAGTATCTGCATGAATGTGGTCTGTACGACTGATGATGTGGAATATCCTACAGCATTTCTGACAGGAATGCCTTTGGATGCGGCATAATCGACATCAATGTTATTGATTCCGGTGGCGGATTCGCATATGAGTTTCAATTTCGGAGCGGCATCTATGAGTTCCTGGGTGACCAGTACCTTGTTGATTATCAGTACTTCGCAGTCCTTTACACGCTCAAGTGCCTCCTCGGGAGTGGAGGTGTCGTAGCATACGAAATCTCCGAGGTCCCGGATCGGAGCAAATGATACGTCGCCCATTGTGGCGGCATCGAGAAACACTATCTTCATCATATTATAGATTTGGCTTTGTCTTTATCGCTTCCTTCAGTGCTGCAATTCTCTTTGCATCGCTTGGATGAGTGCTGAAGAAATCGTTCTTGCCGGCAGTCTTGCCGCTGATCATCTTTTCCCAGAATGCAGGTGCAGCATTGACATCATAACCTGCTATGTCCATTATGTACATGCCTATCTGATCTGCCTCATATTCATGTTTTCTGGAATATGGAAGCAGTACGCCTACCTGCGATCCGAGTCCGAATCCCAGATTGAAAAGTACCTGTGCATCAGCGCCTTTCTTGTATCCTATCACCTCGCTTGCGACACTTCCTACCAGATTCATCACTGACTGCTGACTCATCCTCTCGTTGCCGTGCTTGGCGATTGCATGGGCCATCTCGTGTCCCATCACTACTGCTATATAGTCGGGCGTGTCTGCGTATTTCAATATGCCTTCGTAGAAAACTATCTTTCCTGAAGGCATGCAGAATGCGTTCACCTCAGAAGATCTGACAAGTTGGAACTCCCAGTTCAGACCGCTCAATGCGCTTGTCTCTCCGTGGGAACGCATATAGGATTCGAGTGCTGCAACCATCCTGCTCCCGACTTCCTTGAGCATCCTTGTTGCTGAAACGTCTGTGGAGACGGAGGCGCTGCTCATGAACTCTGAATATGATGCATCTGACAAAGCGGAAATCTCGCTGTCGGAAAACAGCAGAATCTGCCTTCGTCCTGTAAATGATACAACTCCGCAGGAGGTAGCAAGCAAGGCGAGAGCCAGAACGGCAGATATTGTCTTTGATGATCTTTTCATGAGTCTCAGAGTCCAAGTTGGTATTTATAATTCTCGATATCCTCCTTACGTCCGATAGCCTTTCCGGGAACATCGCTCAACTTGACGCATCCATAGACAGGCTGACGCCCGTTTATCCTGCATTCCTTAAGTTTCATGACAATATTCATAGGGCGGATGCCCGGAATGTCGCATGTGAGGTTGGTGCCGATTCCGAAAGTCACTTTGATTCGTCCGGCAAAATACTCCTTGATGTCTGCTGCCGTACCGAAGTCAAGTCCGTCCGAGAACACGATGGTCTTGCTCATAGGATCTATGCCGTAGGACCTGTATTTCTCGATTATCCTGTCACCGAATATTTTAGGGTCACCGCTGTCATGGCGCACACCGTCATAAAGTTTTGCAAGTTTCATCGAGAAGTTGCGCAGGAATGTGTCTACGGTATAGGTGTCTGTGAGCACAGTTCCGAGGTCTCCGTCATATACCTGCACCCATTTCTCCATCACCTCATAATTCGCTTCTTTGGGTGTATGGATGGCTGCCTGGAACATGAAACATTCATGAGCCATGGTTCCGATCGGTCTGATGCCGTATTTCTTTGCGAATGATACTGTCGATGTGCCGGTGAATGTCCTGCAGTTTTCTTTCATATAACCGACAACGATATCCTCGGCGAGGGAGTTGAAACGTCTTCGCATTCCGAAGTCAGCAAAATACAGATTATGACGTGAGGCGATGTCAACTTTCTCCTCCATCCGTGGAATCATGACCTCTGCAAGTTCTTCCCTGTTCTGATATCCGTCATCAGATACCCGGTGATATAACTCCGACACAATGGCGAGTATCGGGATCTCATAGAACGTCACCTTATACATCAGGTCTGACACCTCGATGTGCAGATGCTGCTCGTCATCAAGCCAAACATTTATTTTTTCCGGCTCGAACCTGAAATGATGCAGCCATTCCCAGAAGCATTGCGGTATATAGGAAATAGTCTTTACGGCCCATTGAAACTCATCCTCCTGCAGAGAGAGCGTGCCAAGCAGGTTCAGTTCCTTTTTCAATGCGTCAATAAATTCCTCTGAGTATCTGGTATTGTTCCTGTCATGAAAGGTGAATGTTCCCCATGCATTAGGATAATGAACCTGATAATAGTGGGACATTGAGAATTTATAAAGGTCATTTTCAAGGATTGAATCTATCACCATTGCTGAATTTTTGCCCAAAGTTCTGCATTTTTGTCGAAAAGAAAAAGGACAAATCAATTTTTCAACTGATTTGTCCTCTGTGGCTCCCTTTGATAAGCACAGGGTAAACCATCTTGACAGTTACCCTGACCTCAGTGCAATGAGTTCTCCTAATCATGGTTGATTGTTTTGCAGCGTAAAGAACTATTGGAAAGAGGTCGTTGGGATAGTCCCCGATGTGTTACAGTATGCCACCCCTCTGTTAGGTTAGTTTGGGGTAAAAGAAAAGACATCATTGGGGTGATGTCTAATCTTATAAGGTTGCTGCAAATCAACCATGATTTCAACCGCGAAGGTACGAACATTTTCCATATTTCCAATGCTTTCCATGAAAATCTCACCACCAGATCGGTAATGTAAATCATCTGGATTTGTGAGAGTCAAGTTCGCAGTGAATTGATTCCATCACGGCAATCACAGTTCAAGCACTCCGAGCGGCTCACCTGAAGGCCGTCCTCGCGCTTGACTGTTGCTCTATCGTAATCGGGTCTGACTGTGACCGGTGTGACAGTTTAGTCTGAAAACCGGCACACCGGTCATCCGAAACTCATTAAAACGATTATCCATACCGGTGTGTCAATTCCGGGCCAAGAAATGTCACACCGGTCATACCAACCATTTTGGCATCATTACACGGAAAGCAACATGTCATTGCGAGGTCGCGAGCGAAAAGCAAACAGTCCTGTGGACTTTTGCAGCGAAGGAGCGTGCGGTAGCGGGAACGGACGATAGCGACCATCCCCCTGTCATTGCGAGGAGGACGATAGTCCGACGTGGCAATCTCATCCCGGACCCTCAGATTGCCACGTCGCTATGCTTCTCGCAATGACAGCGGAAAGCCTATTGTTCATAAAGACATGAGGAGTCGTAGACATCTCGCGTAGTTGTATGCTTCTGCCACGACGCAAGACTTTCATGCTAAACTCGTGCGTCGTGACGGAAAACGGCGCCATTTTCCGGAATCCGTGCCACGACGCAAGAGTATAAGCCAAAACTCCTGCGTCGTGACACATACAGTTCCACCTGCTACGCTTTTGCCACGAAACCGTCCCAGATACCCTCAGATTGAATGGTACCTGTAACGTTTTCATTGTAAAACCGTTACAGGTACCCCTGGGAAAATGACAGGACGAGCACCGTTTCCGGAATATACGCCCTCCGGCAACTACAGTTCAAGCGCTCCGGGCGGCTCGACCTGAAGGTCGTCCTCGCGCTTGACTGTTGCTCTATCGTAATCGGGTCTGACTGTGACCGGTGTGACAGTTTAGTCTGAAAACCGGCACACCGGTCATCCGAAACTCATTAAAACGATTATCCATACCGGTGTGTCAATTCCGGGCCAAGAAATGTCACACCGGTCATACCAACTATTTTGGCATCATTACACGAAAAGCAGCATGTCATTGCGAGGTCGCGAGCGAAAAGCAAACAGTCCTGTGGACTTTTGCAGCGAAGGAGCGTGCGGTAGCAGGAATGGACGACAGCAACCATCCCACTGTCATTGTGAGGAGGACGATAGTCCGACGTGGCAATCTCATCCCGGACCCTCAGATTGCCACGGCTTCAATGAAGCCTCGCAATGACAGACTGCTTCAATGAAGCCTCGCAATGACAGGCTTTTGCCCTATACCAATTATATCCTGATATAAAGAAAAACGACTCACGAAATTTTCGTAAGTCGTTGATTTTTTGTGGCTCCCGAACTTGGACTTGAACCAAGGACCCTCTGATTAACAGTCAGATGCTCTAACCAACTGAGCTATTCGGGAATGTTGTCTCAAACGCTTTGTTTTTCGTTTGGGATTGCAAAGGTAGGTAAAATTTCTTTACTTCCAAACTTTTCTTGAAAAATTTTTAATATTTTTTCTATCTTTGTCAGGATATCTGAAATTTTAATCGACGTATCGTCTTAAAACTGAGAAGCATGGATATTGATCTGCTGTCTAAAATGGTCAAGGAACTCATTCTTGACAATGATAAGGTTGTGCTCCCCGGGCTGGGGTCTTTTGTCGCTGAGGTCGTTCCGTCGACTTTTTCAGATAAGGGATATACCATTAATCCACCTTACAGGAGGCTTTATTTCAGGTCAAAACCTGATGAAGGACACGCGCTTGTGGATTTTTATTCCGTTTCGAACAAAGTTGACAGGGAGATTGCCGATAAGGTCATCCGTGATTTTGTTTCGGAACTGAAGGAAATCCTGTTTTCCAGAAAGACTGTGGTATTTCCGGGATTGGGTCGTTTGAGGGCTACGAAGGAAAATGCAGTATTCTTTGTGGCAGATGAGGATCTTGACATATATCCTGAAGGTTTTGCATTGGAACCGATATCTCTTAAGACTCACGTGGAGACCAAGGAGGAGGTGCGGACTATGGTGGAGGAATTGAAGTCGATGGTTGAAGAACCTGCATCCGTGGAATCAGCAGAGACCGTTGTTCCTGAGGAAATAGGTGACGATGTGTCAGAGACCGTTGCTCCCGAAGAAAACGTTGACGATACTTCCATGACCGTTGTTCCTGAA
The DNA here is from genome assembly GCA_015060205.1 of Bacteroidales bacterium. GTDB lineage: Bacteria > Bacteroidota > Bacteroidia > Bacteroidales > UBA932 > Cryptobacteroides. The sequence goes on along the minus strand of SUYY01000024.1, from coordinate 17,923 downwards.
GAAGCCGTGGATGATACTTCAGTGGCCGTTGTCCCTGAAGAAACAGTTGAGGATGTGTCCGAAGATATCGATTCCGAAGACGCTGTAGGAGAGGTGACGGAAGATGTGACTGTTGAGACCGTCGAAGCGAAAGCCCTGGACGATGTAGCAATCAGGGAATCCGTCGAGGAAATAAAGGAGGATATCACTGAAAAGGAAGTCAGGAAGACCGGTTTCTGGAGGAAGTCTGCAATCGCATTGCTTGCAACTGTTGCTGTGGCGGCGCTTCTGCTGGTGGCTTTTGTAGTGCTGGCGCGTTATATGCCGGATACCGTGGACAGGATATTGTATACTCCTGAGGAATTGGAAATAATAAACAGATAAGAATGATAAGATATATACAGAATTTCGTCATACCATGCTATAATACAGACGCATCGTGGCGTCTCAAACCTTCGGCCTTCATGGATATGGCTCAGGAAGCGGCCGGACTTCATGCAGTTCATCTTGGATTCGGTTATGACGATCTTATAAAGACAAATACCGCATGGATACTCTCCAGAGTGAATGTGAAGTTTGTCGACACTCCTTTATGGCGTGATGAAATCACCCTTACAACATGGCACAAGGGCTTTAACCGACTCTTTTTTCTCCGTGATTTCGTGATTACCGACAAGGAAGGACGAGAGAGGGTCAAGGCGACTACATCATGGCTGGTACTGGATCTTGAGTCACGCACCATGGTACGTGATCCGAACCTTGTCGAAGGAGGTACGGTATGTATGGATAATGCCGTGGAAACCCCTGCAGACAAGGTCCGTATGCCGCGTGGTATTGAGGCTGAGCCGGTTTGTGAGCATGTTATCGGGTATTCTGATGTCGATATGCTGGGTCATGCAAACAACGCGATGTACATGCATTGGGCAATGGATGCGGTCGGGTATGAAATCACCTCTGAAAGGCCAGTAAAGGAGTTTACCATCAATTTTAATCATGAACTCAAGGCTGGCGAGAAGGTGACGCTGTTCCGCTCTTCTGTCGAAAAGGAGGATGGTCTTCATGTGTTCATCGAGGGCCGCACCGAGGCAGTCTCTTCATTTTGTGTAGAAATCATATTCTGATGATGGAACTTATATATCCATATGACTTCGCTCCGGTGATTCCGAAGCCTACGGCAGAGACATCTTCTGCCAAGACGGCGGGTACGGAATGGTTCCCCGTGGTAGAACCGAGTGGTCTTGTCGTAGGACGCTCGACCAGACAGTATTGCCACAGTGGAGCAAAACCTCTTCATCCGGTGATTCATATACATATAATCGACAGGATGTCACGGATTTACCTTCAGAAACGCTCGATGATGAAGGATATTCAGCCGGGTAAGTGGGATACTGCAGTAGGTGGTCATATATCTTACGGCGAGGCGGTTATCGAGGCTGTGTACAGGGAGGCAAAGGAGGAACTTGGATTTACAGATTTCAATCCGATATATCTGGAGACATATGAGTTTGAGTCACCTGTGGAACGGGAGATGGTAAATGTATTTGCGGTCGTCGGTTCGTATGACCTGCATCCGGACCTGGACGAGGTGGAAGAAGGACGATGGTGGGATATCTCCGATATCGATGCCGGATTAGGTAAAGGCATATTTACGCCGAATTTTGAAAGCGAGTTTTCTATGATCCGTAAATCTCTTCTTGCCCTGCTCTGATGTCATTGACAAATATATTTACGCATCTTGTTGATCGCCAATAAGATGCATTTTTGTTTCCGTATGTCGGCCGAATTGATTAAATTTGTGTGTTTTAACATATTACTATGGCAGGTATAGAATGTTTTGTGCCGTCCATGAGCGGAGAAGATATCTCCGTGACGGTAGAATCCTTGAGCAGAAGTGAGGCCTTTACAGGTGTGACCATCCTTTCCGGGGTCTCTCTGAGGTCTACAGAAACACTCAGAAGCATAGCGGATGCCGTATCCGAAAAGTTTGTCCTTATATATCAGAAGGATCAGCCGCTGGAAATGGGAATGTTCGCATTGGACCGCATGCTGGCGGTCGCTGAGGATACCAGGGCGGACATGCTGTATGCCGACCATTATACTATGGTAGGCTCGGAGCGAAGGAAACATCCTCTGATCGATTGTCAGAAGGGTGCTCTCAGGGATGACTTTGACTTTGGAAGTGTTCTGTTGTTCAGGTCTTCTTCGTTCAGACGCGCTGTACGTTCGATGAAAGAGGATTATCAGTGGGCGGCCCTGTATGACCTGCGTCTAAGGATGAAGAATATAGTTCACGTCAACGAATATCTCTATACTGAGATCGAAACGGACAACAGGAAGTCGGGTGAAAAGCAGTTTGACTATGTGGATCCGAAGAACAGGCAGGTGCAGATAGAGATGGAAGATGTGTGTACTGCGTATCTGAAGAGAGCGGGTGCATGGCTCAGGCCTTCATTCAAGCCGGTGCAGCCTTCGCAGGAGGAGTTTCCTGTTACGGCATCTGTGGTCATTCCTGTATATAACAGAGTACGTACAGTGAAGGATGCGGTCGAGAGTGCGCTGAGCCAGAAATGCGACTTTCCTTTCAATGTGATAGTAGTAGATAACCATTCTGATGACGGCACTACCGAACTTCTTTCAGATATGGTCACAAAGGATTCCAGAATCATTCATCTCATACCCGCAAAGCACGATCTGGGAATCGGCGGATGCTGGAATCTTGCGGTTCATAGCGATGCTTGCGGCGAATATGCAGTCCAGTTGGACAGTGATGACGTGTATAGCGGTCCCGACACTCTGGCGAAGGTGGTGCAGACATTCCGGCAGGAGAAGTGTGCGATGGTGGTAGGAACATATCAGATGACTGACTTTGATATGAACCCGATACCTCCGGGAGTGATCGACCATAGAGAGTGGACGGAAGAGAATGGGCGCAACAATGCATTGAGAGTCAATGGTCTGGGTGCTCCAAGAGCCTTTGCCGTCTCTATCTTGCGTACGCTTAATCTCCCGAATACAAGTTATGGGGAGGATTATGCTCTGGGGCTTCGCATAAGCAGGGAATATCGTATAGGACGCATATATGACGTCCTGTACTGCTGTCGACGTTGGGAAGGGAATTCCGATGCCGCTCTTGATATAGAAAGGGTCAATGCGAACAATCTGTACAAGGACCGTATCCGTACGTGGGAACTCCAGGCGCGGCTTCGCATCGGATGTCATGGTGATATGTAACTTCAGTAGTCAATATAGCAGATCGAAATGAATAAATCCATCCGCCGGTTTGTACAGGAGCAACTTTCCACATGGACTCTGGCCGCCGAAAACTTCAAGGCTCTGGCAGAGGTCCATGTCAGGGAGATCGAAGTGAACGGACTGACTGTAAGACTTCAGTTCAATCCTGCCCGTATGATATCCTCGGCCGCAAAGTTGACAAAGGAGGATATCGCCAGGCGCAAGTGTTTCCTGTGCCGCGAAAACCGTCCGTCTGTGCAGATGTCCATGCCTTTTGAGGGAAGTCAGGGGCACAGTTATGATATCCTTGTCAATCCGTATCCGATATTTCCGGACCATCTTGTGGTCGCCAAGTCTTCACATCAGGACCAGGCCATATCCGGAAGATACGGGGATATGCTTATGCTCGTCCGCAGATATCCGGAGTGTACTTTCTATTATAATGGTCCTTGCTGCGGAGCATCTGCGCCGGATCATCATCATTTTCAGGGCGTGCCGCGTAATGCCATGCCTCTGGAGACAAGGATCGATGCACTTTGCAGTCAGGCAGGGCAAGGACTTGATACCGACGATATTCCGCTGAAGAAGGTCGCAAGCCATGGCGATGCGGTTCTATATCATTTTGACTCCTTTTCAACAGGAATATTCGTCATATCCTCAAGGTCAGAGTCATCTGCGGCGATTCTCTTCGGCAGACTTATGGATGCCGCCGAGATTCCTGACGGAGATATCGAACCACGCATCAATCTGTTCTCATGGTGGACAGGCGAAGAATACCGCACTATCGTATATTTCAGACGTTGTCATCGTTCACACCACTACTTCAGCACCGGTGAGGACCATCTTACAATGAGTCCGGGATGTGCGGATATGGCAGGAGTGTTCATTGTGCCGGTGGAGGATGAATTTCATAAGATAACTCCTGAACTTATATCCGACATGATCGAAGAGATAACTGTTCCGGAAGAGGAACAGCAGTGTATCATCTGCCGTCTGAAGCGCAGCCAGCCGTCCATTGCGGTAGGCATCATGTCGGCAGAAGATATAGAGTTTGAAATAATCGGTGAAGGCGTGAAAAAGGCTTCCCTTCGTGACGGACAGATAGAATATGAAGGTTCACTGCATAAGGAACTGTATTTTCAGGCTCCTCCATCCGATTCTCTTTTTGCAAAACCGTCATTTGTGCTGCACGGGGTGACGATCGGAGTGAAATTCCATTGGGAACGTCAGGAAAACCAGACTTTTGCGGGAGACCTCAGGATAATCGCAGACGGATCTCGTCTCATGGCTATAAATATAATAGGTGTAGAAGACTATCTTCTGAGCGTGATATCTTCCGAGATGAGTGCAACCGCTTCTGAAGAGTTTCTCAAGGCCCATGCTGTGATATCCCGTTCATGGGTAATGGCCCGCATGACCGCTTCGGACACTTTGGAAGTTCCGGTAGAAATCGATAACCTTCCACGTCTGATAACATGGCTATATGCCACAAGAGACGTCGCCATATACACGGGAGATGAGTATATGAAATGGTATGACCACGACGACCATAAACTTTTTGACGTGTGTGCGGATGACCACTGCCAGAGGTATCAGGGCTTGTCAAGGGCGACGGGAGAGACGGTAAGAAAAGCAATAGATGCCACCTGGGGTCAGGTCCTTATGCACGATGGCTCCCTCTGTGATGCACGGTTCTCGAAATGCTGCGGTGGAAGGATGGAAGCATTTTCCACATGCTGGCAGGACCGGGAATATCCATACCTCCAGCCTCTGCCTGATGCTCCGGAACACGCCTCTGAAAGCAAGTGCTTCTGCAATACCCGTGACAAGGATATATTGGGGCAGGTTCTGAACAATTATGACCAGGAGACTACGGATTTCTACCGATGGACGGAAATCCTTGACCCTGTCAAGGCAGCAGCACTGATTGAAAGGAAGTTCGGTGTCATGACGGGACGGGTGAAGTCGCTTGAACCTTTGGAAAGAGGACTGTCAGGTAGAATATCCAAACTGCGCATCGTCGGTGAACTTAAGACCATAACAGTAGGCAAAGAGTTGGAAATCAGGCGCATATTGTCCGACTCCCATCTCAAGAGTTCCGCATTTGAAGTGGAATACATAAACGATGCCGGACAGGCGGTGGGCAATGATGGTGAATGGACTCTCATCCGTCTGAAAGGACGTGGATGGGGTCACGGTGTGGGTCTTTGCCAGATAGGTGCGGCCGTCATGGCTAGCAGAGGCTATACCTACAAAGAAATCCTCCGTCATTATTATCCGGAATCTGAAATTTGTTTTGAAAATTTCTTACTTTTGTGGAGAAATAATGTGCTATGAGATATATTGGGGGAAAGACAGAATTGAGGACTCAGATATTGAGACTTTTATCAAAGAAACACTTGCTTAATAATAAGTTAGTGTTTTTTGATGCTTTTTGTGGTATGGGAAGTGTTGCTGATGCAGTGAAAGGGATATATGACAAAGTGATAGTCAATGACCTTCTTGCGTGTTGCGTTACATATACTAGGGGACGGCTATATTCATCATCGTGTACATTTGAAAGATTAGGTTTTGATCCCTTCAAGTATTTTGGGGAGAACAAGATGGACACAAAGGGATTTATATGTGAGAACTATACCCCTTATGGTTCACAAAGAATGTATTTTACTGAAAATAATGGTTATGCAATAGATACGATTCGTAAGCAGATTGAAGATTGGTATTGCGATGATTTGCTCAGTGAGCATGAGTACATTTATCTCTTGGCATGCCTGCTGGATGCGGTATCTTCGGTATCAAATACTGCTGGCGTTTATGGCGCATATTTAAAACATTGGGATCCGCGAGCGCTTAAGCCAATTCAACTAAGTCCGATTCTATCCGATTGGAGTACAAATGTTGAGGTGGAGTCCTACAACGACAGGATAGAAGATATTGTCGGAAAAGTTTCATGTGATATATTATATCTGGATCCTCCATATACCCAGAATCAGTATGGTACCCAATACCATTTATTGGAGACGATAGTATTGGATGATAACCCATCGATAAGCGATATAACTGGTTCGAGACCCACAGCACCAATACGTTCTGATTGGTCAAAGAAATATAAGTCGCATATACTTTTTGATTATGTGATTGCAAATACAAAGGCAAAATACATAATTATGAGTTATAACAACGATGGTATCATGACAAAAGAGTATATAGAAGGTATACTTAAAAGATATGGCAATGAGGCAACATATGAATGCGTGGAAATCCCTTACAAAAAATATAAGAATTTCAAGTGCCGAGATGGGGCTGGTCATGTCGAATATCTTTTTTATGTAGAAAAAAAAGATAATGTGAATTTTGAGTCTCCTCTCAATTATACCGGCAGTAAGGCAAAGATGCTACCTCAGATTAAATCGTATTTGCCGAACGATATATCCCTCTTCGTAGATGTGTTTGGTGGAGGATTTAATGTCGGGTGTAATGTCGATGCTGATACCATAGTGTATAATGACATCAATCATAAGGTCCGGGATCTGATTGAGTCATTTCATAATTGTGATGCATATCAGTATCTTATGTATTTGTCAAGATTGATAAGCAAATATGACCTGAAACCCGATAATAAGGAGGCGTATCTGAAATTAAGGGCTGATTACAATTTGTCGGTGGAGAAAAATCCTAAAATGTTGTTCGCTCTGATTTTATATGGATTTCAGCAACAGATAAGATTTAATGGAAATTTGGAATTCAATAATCCGGTAGGCTGTCGTTGCTTTAATGATAAGATTTTGGCTAAGTTCATATCTTATTGCAGAAATATAAGAACCCGTGAGATATGTTATACTAGTGAAAACTTTCTTGAGACAGATAGGTATATTTCTCCCGGAACTTTCTATTATCTTGATCCTCCATATCGGAATACGACAGGTGTATATAATGATGGTAAAAGAGGCTTTTTAGGGTGGAATATAGATATGGAAAAGAAGATGATGGAATTTTTAGATCGTCTGGATGCTGCCGGTAATCGCTTTATGCTGTCATATGTATTGGAAACGAAAGCCGAAAGCAATCACGAACTAAAAGAGTGGGCTGAACAAAAGGACTATAAAATTATCTGTATTCAGGAGAAACAGGGGCGATATAATGATAGGAATGAAGTGTTGATAATTAATTATTAAATACGATGAAAGCAATAATTACATATAACCCTGTGTCACAAAAGCGAGGTGATGATTATTATGATAAGTTGCTGACAGATGAGGTGCTACTCGATATTTGCCAAAAAGTAACAAAACAGAGTGAGTATTCCGTTGTTCGTTCTAATTCGGGTGGTTATAATAAAGGGCGTTTGCTTACCATTGATTATAGTGGCCATCTATATTATGTGACATTATCCGAAACAGCGAATGTAGGAAGGAATTCGAATGTGCAAAGCGTCCCGACTGCAATAAATCAATTTTATGCAGATCCGAATGAGTTGAAAACGATGTGCTATTATTTTCTTCCTCATACGGGAAACCTGATGTCCGATTATTATATGTTATATTATCGTATGCTGAAAACAATCGGAGTCGTGTTTCTCAATTCATCAGTGCAGATCAAACCATATTCAGATATCATTGAACTTATAGGCGACAGACAAAAAAACAGCAAAAGTAATAAGAGCAACAATTCTTCATACATAACAATGTCAGGAAATAGAACTATTGTGTATGGTAAAGTTTACGGTGCAAATAAGTATGAATCAACATTGTTTGGTATTGTTGCTGCGACTGTTACTAAAGGCCCGGTTGATTTCTATAATGTCTGTGAGAAGGATTTAAAGTCACTGCCAAAAGCCTCTTTGACTACATTCAGTTGCTTTAAAAATATCAAGGTTCACGATACATCATTGTATTTTGATAAAAAGCAATATGTAGACAACAGAGATGATACAAAATTACGCTCGCATTCATACATATATAATTTGTATGAGAGGATTGGTGAAAAGAAATGTGCGCTTTGTGACTGTAATATCCCGGAAATTATTCAGGGGGCGCATATTTGGGGCGTTGCAGAGATTGCTTCCTCTACGAAATTAAGTCGCGAACAGAAATTTGATTTGGTCAATTCCAGTCATAATGGCATGTGGCTGTGCCAAAATCATCATAAGTTGTTTGATTGCCATATATTGATGCTTGGAGAAGATGGTAAGGTTTTAGTGAAAGCGAATCTTGATGATAAGAGGCGTTCATATATAAAACATATAACACCAGTGAATACTGTGGTTGAAAGCGTTTTGTCTCCAAAATTGCTAGAATGTCTTCATCAGCGAAATCGACTTGTGGATTTGGAAACGGGAATCTCATTGTCAGAATTATAATTTATGACAAGTAACAAATCACCCTGGAAATGGATCCCGACCCTGTATTTTGTGGAAGGTCTTCCATATTTTGTAGTCAACAATATTTCTGTGGTCATGTTCAAGAACATGGGCATGCCGAACGGAATGCTGGCCATGTATACGAGCATGCTGTATCTTCCGTGGGTGATAAAACCGCTCTGGAGTCCTTTTGTGGATATAATAAAGAGTAAGAGATGGTGGATTCTGTCTATGCAGATCCTGATGTCTATGTCTATGCTGCTGATGCCTTTCCTGCTTCCTCAGACCTCCGGGGAAACGATTTCGGATACACCGCTTTTTTTCGTGACCCTTGCGCTTTTCTGGGTGACGGCACTTGCTTCTGCAACTCATGACATTGCAGCAGACGGATTCTATATGCTCGGTCTCGATGCCGGTACTCAAGCCGAATTCGTAGGCATCAGAAGCACATTCTACCGTCTGTCCTCGATTTTCGGACAGGGGGTCCTTGTGGCATTGGCCGGTTTTATCGACACCAGGACAGGTGATGTGCATCTTGCATGGAAAGTCACACTGCTTATTTCCGCGGTAATATTCACAGCCATGGCTTTATATCATACATGGAGTCTTCCAAAACCGGAGACGGACCGGATGTCTTCCACCGCTTCCGCTAAGGAAATATGCAGGGATTTCGTAAGGACCTTCATTTCCTTTTTTCAGAAAAGGAATGTCCTTACAGCCTTTCTCTTCATGCTGCTTTACCGGCTCCCGGAGGCATTTCTTGTGAAGATGATGAACCCTTTCCTTCTGGATGCCAATGCAGACGGAGGACTGGGAATGTCGACCGAATCAGTCGGAATCATATATGGAACAATCGGCGTCGCAGCCCTTACTGCGGGAGGTATACTCGGTGGAATCGCGGCATCAAGATGGGGACTGAAGAAATCGCTATGGCCTATGGCTGCAGCATTGACACTGCCTTGTCTGTCTTTTGTCTTTTTGGCATGGCTTCAGCCGTCAAGTCTTTGGGTGATAGGTTCTTGTGTGGCATTGGACCAGTTCGGATACGGATTCGGGTTTACTGCCTATATGCTTTATCTCATGTATTTTTCAGAGGGCAGTTTCAAGACGGCACATTATTCGCTGTGTACAGCCTTCATGGCATTGAGCATGATGATTCCGGGCATGGTGGCAGGATATATACAGGAAGCCCTCGGTTATACAAGATTCTTCGGCTTAGTGATGGTATGCTGCCTTGTCACCGTGCTTGTCACATTACTTCTCAAGGTTGACCCTGAATATGGAAAAAAACATTAAATCTGAAATTATGAAAAGCAAACTACTTCCAACCATCCTTACAGCGATTCTTGTCATGACTTCATGTGGACCGAAATACATTGCGCCGGTAGAGGCATCTCAGAAAGGGCTGGCCATATCATTGCTCAAGAATGTAAGTGATGTGACGCCAAAGTCGGAAAATGTCGTAGTCTCTCCTTATAGTGCGGCCGTGGCTCTTTCCATGCTTGCAGAAGGTGCTGAGGGACAGACAAGAGTGGAATTTGACAATGCCCTCGGTGGAGTGCTTTACAAGGCGGAAGACCTCGGCGGCAATGATACCGTCATTGTCAAATCCGCCAATTCGGTGTGGATAGATGATAATTTCAGCCCTCGCAACAGATATGTGAATCTTCTCGAAAAGGACTTTGACGCATTTCTTGACGTGGAGAATTTTGCGGATCCTGTCACTATAAAGGCAATAAACAACTGGTGCAGCGAACATACCAACGGCAAGATAACCGAAATCATCGACCGCCTTGACCCGGGCAATGTGATGGTACTGATCAATGCGCTGTATTTCAATGCTCCATGGGAAAATGAATTTGATCCGGCCTTGACCACGGATCAGACATTCAATGGCCTGACCAGACAGTCCAAAGTCAGGATGATGAGCAATAAAGGTTATTACATGTATGCCGAGCATCAGGGATTCCAGATGATCCGGTTGCCTTATCTTGGTCTGGAGTATGCCATGTACGTGGTCCTTCCTCCTGAAGGTGAGGATATGGACAAGTTGCTTTCCAAGATGGATGCATCCGTATATTCTGCGGCGATGGATATGCTTTCCCAGCAGGAAGTCCGTTTCATGATGCCTAAATTCAAGGTCGAGACATCCATGCTTCTTAACAAGCCTTTGCAGAACATGGGAATAAAGACCGCCTTTACGCCGGCAGCGGATTTCAGCGGCATCGCAGAGATGGGACCTCTTGTGCTTGACCTTGTGAAGCAGAAATGCTATATCGATGTGTCGGAGAAGGGTACGGAGGCCGCGGCAGTGACATCGGCACAGATACGCCTCACAAGTGCAAGACCTGTAGCCAAGGTGCCTGTCATGAGGGTGGACCGGCCGTTTTTCTTTGTGATTGCCGACGGTGAGAACAACAAGATACTTTTTGCCGGAAAAATTGTAAATCTGTAATAAAATTCATAACCTATGAGAAAGAAACTTTCATCGACTCTTGTCCTGCTCGTGACTTCGGTCATGGCCTTTGCTGCACAGCCGGCAGTAAAGACAGGCATAGAAGTGCTTCGGGACCATGGCTTCAAGGAACTAAAAGGAAAACGTGTCGGTCTGGTCACCAATCCCAGTGGTGTTGACTCAAATCTGAAGTCCACGATAGAAATATTGTTTGAGGCTCCTCAGGTCAATCTTGTGGCTTTGTTCGGACCTGAGCATGGAGTTAGGGGAGATGTTTATGCCGGAGGAAAGATTACCGATTCCATTGATGAAGCCACAGGGCTTCCTGTGTATTCCCTCTACGGCGCAACCCGTAAGCCGACCCCTGAAATGCTGAAGGGGATCGACGTGATGGTATACGATATTCAGGATGTGGGAGTGCGTTCATATACATATATCAGCACGCTGGGTCTTGTGATGGAGGCATGTGCTCCACTTGATATTGAAGTGATGGTTCTTGATAGGCCTAATCCGTTGGGTGGTAATAAGATAGAGGGGTGCTACGTTGAACCGGGCTTCCATTCCTTCGTGAGTCAGTATAAGATACCTTATGTATACGGACTTACAGTCGGCGAGGTAGCCGTTCTTGTCAATGAGGAAGGTCTGAACTGCGGTCAGAAAGGAGATCAGGATCCGGTAAAGTGCAATCTGACTGTGATCCCGATGAAAGGTTGGAAAAGGGATATGCTTTACGAGGACACTGGCTTGCCTTGGGTGCTTCCGTCTCCAAACATTCCGTTCAAACATACTCCTGTATACTATGCTTCTTCGGGAATCTGTGGCGACCTTTACGGTTTCATGAACATAGGTGTCGGATATACCCTGCCTTTTGAGGTGTTCGGTGCCTTGTGGCTGGACCCTCTGGCTCTGAAGGCACGTCTGGAATGTTATCAGATGGAGGGCGTCGCATTCAGAACCATATGGTATAAACCGTTTTCCGGATCTCTGAAGGGGGAACTTGTAAAGGGGCTTCAATTCTTTTTCACAGACTATGAAAAAGCAAGGATAACTGAGGTACAATTCCTTGTGATGCAGGCGGTTGCTGAACTTTGGCCTGATAAGAAGGCTTTCGATATCATCAAGGGCTACGGGTCGTTCGATAAAGTTTGTGGCACGGATTATGTTAGAAAGGAATTCAGCAACAGGTACAGATTCGAAGACATTAAGGAATACTGGCGGAAAGACGAAGAGGCTTTTCGTACCTTATCGCAGAAGTACCACATCTATTAACCTTTGAAACTGTTTTAGTCTTACCTCTTTTCAGGCAAAGTTACTTCTATTACGGTTTCCTTAATTTTAAAAACTATGAGGTTATCTGCTAAAAATCTTGCTGCAATGCTTGTATGCCTTGCATTGGCAGCCTCTCAGTCTGATTCGTATGCGCAGTCGCGTGGAAATTCAAGATCATCTTCATCGTCGCGCTCATCCTCAAGTACGGTATCACGCTCATCCTCAAGTTCGTCATCCCGTTCTTCATCAGGTTCGGTGTCCCGTTCTTCAGGCACAAGATCAGGTTCATCATCAGGTGCAGTACGTCAGCAGTCGTCATCCCGTTCGTCATCAGGAAGTGTTTCGAGACCGTCTTCATCTAAAGGAAATTCTGCGGCGGTACGTCCTTCCGGCGGCACAACAAGCGGAAGACCTGCAGGCAATACCTCGACTCGCCCTTCAAGCAATGTCCAGAAAGACCGTCCGTCCGGCAATGTGTCTTCCGGACGACCTTCGGGAAATACTCAGGGCAACCGTCCGTCTGGAAATGTATCTTCAGGCAGACCGTCAGGAAATACAGGAGCGGTTGCAAGACCGGATAACAACAGGCCAAAGCCGGATATGAAGCCTTCTGACAGAAAACCTGCAGGAAACAGACCGACTGCAACTGTGGGACGTCCTTCCGGTAATCCACCTGCTGCAAGACCGGACAAACACAGCCCAAAGCCTGGACAGCCTGAATTCAAGCCGGGAGACCACCACAAACCTATAAGTGTGAGACCGGGAAGACCACATCCAAGGCCTGACAGAGTACATCCGAGAGACCGTGATTTCATGCACTACAGCAGACCGACCTACCATTGGACAAGTCATCCTCATTATTACGGCTATAGAGTAAGGTCACTTCCTGTATATGCGCGCAGACACCTTTTCGGAGGAGTGACATACTATATATACAATGACATTTGGTATCGTCCTTACAATGGTTATTATGTGATATGCCGTCCACCTTTCGGAACGTCGCTTGCGGCCAACATCATTTCAGACATAGCCTGGACCGCTGTGAAACTGTCATATTATAATACTGTAGCGAATACGTACAATACAATCAGCGAGAACAATGCCTATATAGCACAGCAGAATCAGATCATCGCACAGAACAATGCTACTATAGCATCACAGAATCAGATGATAGCACAGTCGCAGCCAAAGGCGTATGAAGCATATGGAAAGGCAAATCAGTTGGGACTTATACAAAGTTATGCTTCAGCATCGGCATCATACTATTATCAGGACGGAGTGTTCTATTCTCAGGCAGCAGACGGACAATATTACGTGATAGTTCCACCGGCGGGTGCATTGGTAGAAAGTCTTCCTGAGGATTTTGATACAGTGATTCTGAACGGAGAAAAATATTACCGCGTAGATGATACGATCTATCAGATGACCATCAGCGACGGAAAACCATATTTTGAAGTACTCGGACAGATGAACTAGAGATTTTCAGACATCTTTACCAGTACGGAATCATCACCGGAAGCGTGGAGGGAAAGTGAAAACCCTTCACGCTTTATTATGTTTTCTGCAGTCATGATGTCTATCAGATGCTTCGCCACTGCAGGGGCAGGGTCGATGATGAAGATATGACGTTCGGGTGTAAGTTGTGAAGCGACCTTTTCGATGGTTTCCTTCAGGAAAGGGTAGTGGGTGCATCCCAGAACTATGGTGTCCGCTCCGGCATCCAGAAGAGGTTCGATACTTTCCATTACAGTTGATTCGGCCTTGGGACCGGTTGTGTTCCCGCTTTCCACGAGTTCGACAAAACCTTTCCCTATATGCTCGACCACAGTCACATCTTCAGCGTGCCTGCCTTTTGTGTCGCGGTATTTGTCGGCCTTAAGGGTGCCGGCTGTGGCAAGGACTCCGATTGTTCCGGTCTTTGTGATGGCGGCAGCCGGCTTTACGGCGGGTTCCATGCCAATGAAACTCACTCTGTCCATCTTGCCGTCGGTAAGTTCCCTTACATGGCTGTTTGGCTGGGAGTATTCTTCTCGGAGAGTCTTTATTGCCGCCGCTGTGGCGGTGTTGCATGCCACGACTATGATGTCTGCACCTTTGCTCAGCATGAAGTCCGTTATCTTCCTCGCTCTTTCGGTAATCTGTTCTCTGGACTTCTCTCCATAGGGACAGTACGCATTATCAGAGAAATAGATATATTTTTCCTCAGGAAGCAGTTTCCTTATCTCCCTGAAAACGGACAGTCCGCCTACTCCTGAGTCAAATATTCCGATCATATCCATGCAAATATAGTAATTATCGGCACAAAAACTGTTCATTCCACGCTGAATATGTCATTCTGGACAAAGTGAAGAATCTTTTCATTATATTTGCACGTTCATAAAACGAGAAACGATGTCACTATATCTCCCCGAAGGCTACCGTAATATTCTTGGCAGCGTAGAAAATACCGAAAAGGCCATCAAGGCCGTAAAAGATATGTTTCAGGATAACCTTTCAGCGCAGTTGGCTCTTCTCCGCGTCACTGCACCGATGGTGGTCCTGAGCGGAACCGGTCTTAATGACGACCTTAACGGAGTGGAGCGTCCTGTGGCATTCCCTATCAAGGACATGGATGAGCAGAAGGCTGAGGTCGTACATTCTCTGGCAAAGTGGAAAAGAATCAAACTTGCGCAGATGGGAGTGACGCAGGGTAGGGGAATATATACGGATATGAATGCCCTCCGCCCTGATGAGGAACTGGACAACATACATTCGATTTATGTGGACCAGTGGGACTGGGAGAAGGTTATCGGCAAGGAGGAGCGTAATCTCGCTTTTCTGAAAAAGACCGTAAGGAGGATTTATGAGGCAATCAAGGTGACCGAAAACAAACTGTACGTGGAGTTTCCTCAGATCGAGCCTATGCTTCCGGAGGAGATATTCTTCATACATTCTGAACAACTGCTGCATCAGTATCCTAATCTGACTCCTAAGGAAAGGGAAAATGCCATTGTGAAGAAGCACAAGGCCGTGTTCATCATAGGTATAGGCGGAGAACTTTCAGATGGTACCATCCATGACGGCAGGGCAGCGGACTATGACGACTGGACTACCCGTAATGAGGATGGATATGACGGACTTAACGGCGACCTGATGCTCTGGAACCCTGTTCTTAACAGTGCTTTCGAAGTGTCCAGCATGGGTATCAGAGTGGATGAGCAGGCGCTCCGCAGGCAGTTGAAGATACGTGCCGAGGAGTGGAAGTCTGATCTTATGTATCACCGCATGCTCCTTGACGGTGAACTTCCTTATACTATCGGTGGAGGTATCGGTCAGTCACGACTGTGTATGTTCCTGCTGCGCAAGGCGCATATCGGAGAAATACAGTCAAGCATCTGGCCGGAGGATATGTGCCAGGTCTGCCATGAGGCAGGAATCGATCTGGTCTAGGACTTTTTCCTTTTCGGATTTGCAGGAAACCAGCCCTTGCTTACCCTTTTCTCCTGGTCTATGAGTTCCTTGATGGACCAGAAGCATGAGAATGCTGTAACTCCGGTTATTGTGGACCATACTATGCTGTCGATGAAAAGAGACAGTGCGGCAAATCCGAGTCCTGCAAGCAGGAAGACCCACCAGCACTCCTTTCCGAAATGATATTCTGCCTTTATCACTATTGGGTGGAACAGACCGATTATCAGAAATGTGGCCAGTCCTACTATTATTCCTTCAAAGTTCATGTCGATTCGTGTTTGAGGCGGCAAATATAGTGAAATCTTTGGAGATATGCCTGTCATGTCGTGTTCCCTTGTCATCTTGCCTTCTCTGTCATGTGTGTCCTCCTGTCATGTCGTGTCGAGCATAGTCGAGACATCTGTCTTCTCCTGTCATGTCGAGCATAGTCGAGACATCTGTCTTCTCCTGTCATGTCGAGCGTAGTCGAGACATCTTTTCATAAATTATATTATATTTGCATGATTTAAACGACCGAAATGATAAACATAGAAAACATAAAGGAACTGCAGCAGCGTGTCCTCACTCTTGGAAAATGTATAAATGTGGAAGCCCGGCGAGAAGAGGTCGAGCAGAAGACCCAGAAGACTCTGGCTCCAGATTTCTGGGACGATCCGAAAGAGGCGGAGAAGTTTCTGAAAGAACTTTCAGGAGTGAAGTTCTGGGTGAACGGATACGATAAGGTTGCGGCAGAGGTGGATGACCTTAATGTGCTTTATGATTTTGCAAAGGACAGTCTTGAAGGCGCAGAGGATGAGAATACCGATGAGGTTCAGGAACTTGAGAGTGCCTATAAGGCTGCATTGGAAGAACTTGAGGCGCTGGAATTGCGTAATATGCTGGGTGAAGAGGGCGATAATCTCGGTGCCGTCCTTACCATAAATTCAGGTGCCGGCGGAACGGAATCAAACGACTGGTCGGCGATGCTCATGAGAATGTATGTCCGTTGGGCTGAACGTAACGGATATAAGGTTACGATCACCGATGAACTCGAGGGTGAGGATGCAGGCATAAAGTCTGTTACCATGCAGGTTGAGGGTGATTACGCATTCGGTTATCTTAAGGCGGAAAGTGGAGTGCACAGGCTCGTACGCATTTCTCCTTTCAATGCCCAGGGTAAGCGTCAGACTACGTTCTCTTCAGTTTTTGTATATCCTTTGGTCGATGATACCATAGAAATCGAAATCAATCCGGCTGACCTCGAATGGGATACCTACCGTTCAAGCGGAGCCGGCGGACAGAATGTGAACAAGGTCGAGACCGGAGTGCGTGTGAGGCATATTCCTTCCGGTATCGTGGTAGAGAATACAGAGACACGTTCGCAGTTGGACAACAGACAGAATGCTCTCAGAATCCTCAAGTCACGTCTCTATGACATAGAACTCAAGAAGCGTCAGGAAAAACAGGCCGAACTTGAGGGACAGAAAAAGAAGATAGAATGGGGATCCCAGATACGCAGTTACGTCCTTCATCCATACAAGATGGTCAAGGACCTGCGTACCGGCCACGAGACCTCCGACACCCAGGGAGTCCTCGACGGCGATCTCAACGACTTCATGAAGGTGTTCCTGATGGGAGGCACCAACTAGCCCTTCCGACACGATCCCGTACCCTATCATCCCGTGACAATGGTGCCGCACCTGTCATCCTGAGGATCGTTGTTCTTTCTGTCATCCTGAGGAACATAGTCCTCCAAGTCATCTTGAGGAACGAAGTTCTCCACCCTTGTCATCCTGAGGAGCGAAGCCACCTCCCTGTCATCCTGAGGAGCGAAGCCACCTCCCTGTCATCCTGAGGAGCGAAGCGACGTGAGGATCTATATGATTGGAATTTTAGCATCTCCTTTGAGAGGCTTTTTCTTTTCCTGGCCAGAAAATCGGTCGTTTTTCTGGCCGTGGATGGCAAAATGAGAGCGCCGTCCAGAAAAGAGCCCTTTTTTATGGCCGGGGTCCGGGATATTTGTACGATGTAGATGAAAATATAAACTAACACTATACAAAATGGCAGAATTTAAAGATTCAATACCCATTTTGATACACCTTTTTGAAGTTGATAAGTATAGGTTTTGCAAATAGAGAAAAACTGCATATCTTTGCAGAGTCATAGGGAATTCGTCGAAGGGATGACAACCCTTATCGCAA